>NZ_LWFI01000911.1:0-48335 GCF_001635735.1 Oleiphilus sp. HI0067 | reverse complement strand
CTCTAAGTTATGAGAATGGGCAGTCTGTAATGGAAGTGGCGACCGAAAATATGGTGCCGGGTATTGATGCGGATTGTGGTGGGGAATGCGCGTGCGGCACGTGCCACGTNTTTATAGACCCACTATGGCGTGATCAATTGGGTGAAATCAATTTAGAAGAAGCTCAAATGCTAGATATGGCGCCAGAGAAACGAGAAGAATCACGACTTGCATGTCAGGTTCGACTTAGCGCTGATGACAACGGGATGGTCGTCAAACTTCCTGAATTCCAGATGTAATGTCACATAGTGCAACGAAGGTAAAAGACCAATGAAACTGTTAGAGCCTGTGATTGAAAAGAGTACCGCGCTTGTTCCTATGCATCTGCAAATTAAGGGAGCGCATGCCTTTCAAAAATTCAAAAAGCGTTTGGGTTTAGCGCGCGCTATTCCGACATTTACTGAAACCCCAATTCCTCCTGTTGCTGATCTTTCATTGGGTGAAATTGATGTCAGCAATCCTTTTTTGTTTCGACAGGGGCGGTGGTTGGAGTATTTTCAACGTCTACGAGATGAGAGTCCGGTGCACTATCAAGCGAACAGTCCATTTGGACCTTTTTGGTCGGTGACACGTTTCGAAGACATTATGTATGTTGATAAGCATCATGAGCTTTTTTCTGCCGAACCTATTATATCGATAGGCCCGCAACCTGAAGGTATCGAAATTCAAACCTTTATTGCGATGGATCCCCCTAAACATGATGTTCAACGACAAGCTGTTCAAGGCGTTGTTGCTCCTCAGAATTTAAAGGAAATGGAGTCCTTAATTCGTCAGCGAACCTGTGATGTGCTTGATAACTTGCCGGTAGATGAGCCTTTTGATTGGGTGGACTGCGTATCAATAGAGTTAACAAGCCGCATGTTGGCAACTTTATTGGATTTCCCCTACGAAGAACGTCGTAAATTGGCTTTCTGGTCTGACGTGGCTGCAGCATCTCCCGAAACCACCGGTGGGACGGGGTATCCCGCTCAAGCCTTCGAAGTTGCTGGTGCCATGGCAAAGGGCTTCTCGGAGCTATGGCGCGAAAAAGAGGCGCGCTTGAAGTCAGGTCAGTCTCCGGGATTTGATTTAATCAGTTTGCTGCTAACCAATGAAAACACGAAAGACATGATTGATCGACCTATGGAGTTTTTAGGGAACATGGCTTTATTGATTGTCGGTGGGAACGACACAACGCGTAATTCCATGACTGGCGGTGTCTTTGCGTTGAATCAGTTCCCTGATGAGTTAGCAAAACTAAAAGCTGATCCAAGTTTGATACCTAATATGGTTAGTGAAATCATTCGGTGGCAGACGCCTTTAGCTTATATGCGCAGGGTCGCGACGCAAGATGTTGAGTTACATGGTCAAACGATTAAAAAAGGCGACAAAGTCGTGATGTGGTATGCGTCGGGGAATCGGGACGAGCGTGCGATTGAGAATCCAGATGCATTCATCATCGACCGTAAAAATGCACGCAAACATTTGTCTTTTGGATTCGGCGTGCATCGTTGCATGGGGAATCGACTGGCTGAAATGCAACTTCAGATCCTGTGGGAAGAGTTGCTATCACGCTTTGATGATATAGAAGTGTTATCAGAGCCCGAATATGTCCAATCGAATTTCGTGAAAGGCTATACCTCTATGCAGGTTAAACTGACCGCTAAGCAAGGCTAAGCATTTACTGCTCGCAATAGAGTTCTTCAATCGAGGATGATTCAAACCCGTTTTGGTCATCCATCCATGCTGTCATGTCTTTGAAAACGCGCGGTGCTTGTAGGTCGCGACTTAGCATATGGTAGCCATTGGTATAAAGTTTAAGCTGATGGTTAACTTGGCTTTCCATTCGTTTGAGCATTTCGCAAGTAGGTGTTTTAGGAATGACTTCGTCCTTGAGCCCGTATAGTACGAGGGCGGGTGTTTGTATTGCTGACGCGTTCTCAAGCGCTAAGTCCATCAAGTTAGTTAATCCATAAATAGCATCAATTCTCGTCTCTTTGATAACGAGAGGGTCTTGGCTCATCGCGATCAGCGCTTCACCATTATCGGTGGCAACCACACCAAGACTTTCACCTGTAGGTTTCCAGCCAGGGAATGTATGTACGGCGACAAACAGCGCAAAACGCTGATACCAGGGTTGAGTGCTCCGTGCCCAGACTGCAGGGGCTAGTAAGATAATTCCATCTATATGCGAGGTCTTGTCGTTATTTTGAGTGAGCGCAGAAATAATGACGGCGCCGCCCATACTTTCACCAACAAGATAAAGTTCTGCATTTGGATATTGCAGTTTTAGTGACTTGCTCATTGTCATTAAGTCAGACTGTAGCTTTCCTTTTTGCGGCCAGATACCGGTTTGTTCTGTCGCACCGAATCCTCTTTGGTCATAGGCCATGCAAAGGGTTTTTGTAGAGTGTTTATCAGTCATGAATTCGCAGAGCCCACTGAAGGCATTTGAGTAATCATTAAAACCGTGTAGTGCGAGGATAATACGCTCAGGTTCTTCTGCAGCTGGCCAGCTTTTAAAAGGAAGTTTGTACCCGTCTTGCGCAATGAAATGCGTTTCATCAAAGGTGGGAGTTTGTATGCGGGTTTGGGCTAGTTCATTAGACGCTTGTGTGCTTGGTGTGACGCAGGACGCCAATGGTATTAAGGCGAAAATAGTCAGGAGACACCTAAGTTGTATCGACATTTATTAATATTCCATATGTCTTTTATCTACGCGTGACTCTAGCGATCGTGGACGCTTTACGATGGAAACTCTATCACCGTTGCCTTTTGATTGTCGCCTTGATGAGTCTCTTGTTTTAGTGGCAAATTTGAAGCGCTTTGCTCACTTTCAAGTAAGGCTTCAAATTGAGGGATTTGATTTACCAAGCGTTGCACGTTTTCGGCGGCAAGCATATGTCTATAAGCGAGATCTAGCTCAATATCTTGCAGATCTTCATGAATTTGGTAGTGACTCAATCTCAGACCAGTTTCGGAATTACGGATGCCAGCATCAACTTGTGCTTGAAAGCGCTTAAGCTTTGCAACAATGTCATTCAGTATTGCTTGGGAGGCACTTCCAGTCTGACGCTTTTGAATTTGCAGTTGTGTGTTGCTGGTAAGTATTGAGCGAATCAGGTTCATTCCGAATTTGTCGGATGTTTGACGTTTGACTGAAGGTGCTTGTCTCTTAACTGGGAGGTCTACGGCAAATGCAATGTTGTTCCCGAGTTGCGCATGCTTATTGCGCTCAGCTTTACTGTTTGACCAGTAGACGTCTTGTTTGCATTGCGGGCAAAAGAACTTGTCGGCTTTGTCTGTAGGGTCAAGACCGTCTATAGATCGAGGGCAATCGTTTTGCCAGCTGAGTGAACGACAGTCGATGATTGTGTGTGATGTTTTTGGGTCAAGATGTTCGCGACGAACGAAAAAACCTTTCGCCTTTGAATCTAATCCGCGTAAACCGATCGCTTCATCATGGCTGATGCATAGCGATGCAGCGCTTTTGCGTTGCAACTTAACTTGATGAATAACAGATGCCAATTTGGGGTGAATCACCGGCGCTGATTTATCGTTTGATTGGTCGTTACTGCTCATAAACTACTCACTCATTTTTCTGCACTTTAACGAGCGATGTAACAGTTTGTAAAGTTGGTAAGGCCTGAAATGTCTACTTAGATAGCATTTAGAGCGCAAAAGACGCTAGATTTTAATGAATATTACGTTTCGGAAGATAAGCTTGAGTAAGTTAAGAATATGCATGCAAAAAAAGGCCGGTTGTGCAATGCACAGCCGGCAATAAGTGCGAGTAGTATCCATGAAAGTCTTTCTATTGCTGACGCATGAATAACATCAGCAACCCAATACTGGTACAGATTTTTGGTTATGCAAATAAAAAGATGAAATTATTTTGCGTTCAATATTTCTGATGCTCTAAGTGTTTGTTTTTGCGTCAAACGTTGGCAGAATTACGTTGAAGAATTTTTATAAATAATAAAAAAATAGGTGTATCTGTGGCCGTCATCGAACCAATATCCAACCCGCGCTGTGCTCAAATTAGTCAGTTTGCTGAAGACCCCGTTAAAGGTGTCGAGAAGAACTTACATTTGGTTTCTCAAGTAAAACCCAATGTACAAGATCTAGTAAGTCATGATGTATTGATTCAAGTGAAAGCTGCCGCGCTTGGCTGGGTCGATCTACTCATGACAAGCGGACAGTATCAGCATATGCCGCCTTTACCATATACCCCAGGCTTAGAATATAGCGGGGTGATTGAATGGGCTGGTAAAGAGGCGAAAGCAGAGGGTTTGTCTATTGGTGATCGCGTATTTGTAGATGGGTTTGTGACCGGACCAAGATCTCCGGGAAAGTATCAGCAATATGGAGGGTTCGCTAACTACGCGGTTGCACCTGCTGAAGCTGTTAGAGCAATTCCTGAGGGTTTCAGCTTTGAACAAGCGTGTAACCTTTTAGGAAGTTATGAGACTGCTTATCACTGCCTCGTAAAATGTGGCGAATTAAAGCCTGGTGAGACCGTTCTCATTCATGGCGCCTCAGGCGCAACGGGTTTAGCTGCGTTGCATATGGCCAAGTTGTTAGGCGCTAAGGTCATTGCAACTGGGCGCAGTGATGAAAAATTGGCAGTGGTTAAAGAGCAGGGTGCAGATTGGGTTATTAATACTTCATCATCTGATCCTGATTTCGGTGTGAGTCGCTTCAGAGATGAAGTGAAAGCACTTACCAATGGTGCCGGGGTCGACGTGGTTTACGATGGCGTAGGTGGGGATATATCGCTTGAGAGTATGCGTTGCGTAAAGTTCGGAGCGCGGTTTCTTATTGTTGGTTGGGCATCAACGCCGTTTGTCGCAAAAGGAAAAGGCCAACGTGGAGCGCCTAATGCGAATATGCTCCCCACTAACTTAATTATGATGAAAGGGCTCAAAGTCTTGGGCTGTCCTACTGTCATATCCGCGCAGCAAGATCCATCTATTCGACAAGAACGCTTATCACAGATTATGTCATGGGTACGAAATGGTGATATTCAGCCGTTTGTTTCAAGTGTTTATGACTTGGAAAATGTTAAACAAGCAATGAAAGATAAATGGACTGGTAAAATTATTGGCGGCGCAGTGCTTAAGCCAGAATAAATTGATATTGAGAGTAAGTGCACGAAAGTGTAATGAGTGCCTGATTGTGTGAGAGCGTTAATTCAGAATTTAGAGGAAAGTGCGGGGCGCTGAGTTGAAAGTGGTTTGAGAGAGCCACAATGAAACTGTGGCTCTGCATTCTCAGAGACTATGAAAGGATGTTTACGCTAGGCTTAGCGGCTTTTCACCCTGTGATGTTAGAAATACGTCGATTGGGTCTTCGAAAGTATCGTGAGCATCACCTTCAAATTTGTTTTCCCATAATAGGTAGCTTAGAAGAAGCTCTTCACCTTTCATTTCATTTTGAACTTGAGTTGTTTTAACTGTTTCAGTGTTGTTAGAAGCTACGATAGTAAGCATGTTCAATCTCCGAGAAAAATAGTGTTGTTTTTGCAATGGTGTGTTTAAAGCAAAAACCATGTACAGAGTTGAAAATAGCTATTAAAAACAATTGTTTATATTTAATTATTTTAGCTGATTATCAAGTTTCAGATTGCGGTGTCAAAAGTTTGGCGCATGTTTCTGGCAACCTGTGACCTAAGTGTATATGAGGTTTTTGTTGAGCTCGGTAGTGTTCACAATTGTTCTAATTGCTGTGCGAATTTTCATCGCATTGTTTCGTTGCTGAACAATTCACGAGGTGAAGTCATTCGCAAGCTTGGTGAGTTTCATTACTTCTGTAAATTGCTTCTCTTGAATAGTCTGTGCTTTTGTCGCGTTGTCATACGTTTGTACCGCTGAGTCTTGGATTGTGTGAACGTTCTGATTAATTTCTTCATATACCATGCTTTGTTGTTCTGTTGCCGAGGCAGATTGAATCATTGCCGCAAGGGTTTCTTCAGTCAGATTTGTGATTTCTGCTAACGCTTCTTTGGCCTCTGTGGATTGACGAGTAGTGGTGTTTGAGCTTTCAAGGGTTTGATTCATTAGATCGACAGTGACATCGACGCCTTCTTGTATCGCCGCAATAGCTGCTTGAATTTGCTCTGTTGTGGTTGCTGTGCTGCTCGCTAAATTCCGCACTTTATCTTCTACGACGGCAAAGCCACGACCTTGTTCGCCTGCATGGGCGGCTTCTATGGCCGCGTTTAATGCCAGTAGATTGGTTTGTTCAGCAATGCCATGAATCGATTGAACCAGTGTTGAAATTTCTTGGCTGGTATTACTGATACTTTTGATTTGTTCTGAGGTTGTTGAGAGCTTCGAAGCCAGTTCTCCGACTACTTGTTGCGTTGCGTTGCATTGACTTGGCTTGAGCCTTGCGCGACGTTATTTTGAACCGATTGCATTAGGCTGCTCACGTTTTGGGTGTTCTGTGAGACCTCTGTTATAGATGTCGACATCTCATTGATAGCGGTGGCAAGTTGCTCAAGTTCTTGTTTCTGACGTGCTGTTTGCTGCTCTGTATCACTCGCCATATTCGCAGATAATCGCGCACCATCTTCTACGTTTTTGGTGCTGTCCACCACTCGCCAAAGGGCGGTTTCTAACTTATTGCGCATAAATATTTTACTAAGCTCAAGACTGCCTAGTTCATCCAAACGGCCCGTATAAATATACTGCGCGAGTGTGTCGGAATAGGTTGTTGCTGATTCTTTCGCTGCTTGTCGTATGTTGAGTGTGATGAAAAAATTAAAAAGTGTCATCACTCCAAGAAAAGCGATTGTGGAAGCGGCTCCGATTAAAAAATGTGTGATGGCCAAAAAAATGGCAATAGGAAGTAGTAGGGTCGTGGTCGCTGCATTCAATTCATAGGCGATTGGCCAATGTTTAGGGTGCTATAGATGGTAGGGCTGTTTACCTTCATTAATTAGCTTGTAAGCATGCGTAGCGCGACTGATTTGATCACGACTTGGCTTGAATCGAACGCTTTGCAGGTGAGCTTCACCGTCAGTTTCATCCGCATTAGCCATCACGAAAGCATCGACCCAATAGTGATCCCCGTTTTTACAACGGTTTTTAATGATGTCCATCCACGATTTTTGATCCGCCATTGCGTCCGAAAGCGATTGAAACGCGGCTTGTGGCATATCTGGATGACGAACAATGTTGCGTGCTTGCCCAAGCGCTTCTTCTTCGGTAAACCCTGATATTTCAACGAAGTCTTTATTGACGTATGTGATCACGCCTTTAGACGTGGTTGTTGAAACAATGCGAGCGTGCTGGTCATATTCAAGCTCGTTTTGAGTAACGGGTTCGTTAATGCGCATGGGGATTTCCTAATTAGTAAACTGCCCAAAGAGCTTAGTAAGCGCAGGCATAGCTTGCTGAGCTTTTCGAATATGCTGGATCTAAATCAATTAACTTGAAGGGAGCTATCATGGAAACGGATCATCACATCAACTAAGGTTTGGAATCTAATCTAAGCAATGACGCGTATTTAACGCTGGGTTTAATCAAAGGAATCTTTTATGTATAGAGCGTATGCAGCAGAGACCGCAGGCGGAAAGTTGGTTGAAGTAGGGAGAGAACTTCAACCTTTAGGTGCGAATGATGTTGAAATTGACGTGATGTATTGCGGTATTTGCCATAGTGACGTGAGCATGCTCGACAACAGCTGGGGGATGTCTGTGTACCCTATCGTAGCAGGGCACGAAGTCATTGGCCGTGTTGCAAGCGTTGGCGCGGAAGTTGACGATACCTTAGTTGGTAAAAATGTAGGGCTTGGTTGGCATTCTGACTATTGTGGTCATTGTAAAAGCTGCCGAAGTGCAGATGAGAATTTATGTGCAGAAGCTCAAGGCACGATCGTCAACAGAGATGGCGGATTTGGTGACAAAGTCGTTGCGAGCGCGGCGAGTGTTGTAGAAATTCCTGAGGGCATGGACCTGCCTAAGGTAGGGCCTTTGTTATGTGGTGGTATTACCGTTTATAACCCTCTAGTTCAGTTTGATGTTAAACCGACTGACAAGGTTGGCGTCATCGGCATAGGGGGCTTAGGGCACATAGGTCTGAAGTTTTTAAACGCGTGGGGATGCGAAGTTACCGCTTTCACAAGTTCTGACAGCAAAAGAGAAGAAGCCTTAGCTTTGGGGGCGCATGCAACGATTAATTCTAGTTCTGCGGCAGACCTTGCTCGGGCGGTGGGCCAGTTTGATTTTATTATTTCTACCGTCAACGTGAAGTTAGACTGGAACGCTTACATTGCCTGTTTAGCTCCAAAAGGCCGACTTCATTTTGTGGGAGCGACAACAGAGCCTCTCGATCTAGCTGTCTTTCCACTGCTAATGGGACAAAAGTCTGTGTCGGCTTCGCCAGTAGGGAGTCCTGCAACGATTGATCAGATGCTAGCGTTTGCGGTAAGGCATGACATCGAACCACAGGTTGAGATGTTCCCGATGTCTGATATCAATGCGGCCATTCAACATTTGAGAGATGGCAAAGCGCGGTATCGCGTTGTGCTTGATAATACTTGAGGTTTTACGCTGTAAATAAAAAGGGCGTGAAGTGAATACTTTACGCCCTTTTTTGTATCTATTAACTGTCTAGTCGTTAGCGGCAACGGTAAAGAACAAAAGTTTGACGGCCGTCTTCAATTTCTGAGATGGGAGTAATGGTGTTCGCCTTTTTTGAGTAGGCGGCATTTCGAGCTAGTGTTGAAAGCTCTTGCGCCATTGTATCTTCGTCACGATCAATGCCAGCAATACTGGATAGTACTTTTACCTCGGTTTCGCCAATGCGCTTACATTCTGCCGTGTCGTGGCTAATGATCACCTTCTGACTGCCGGGCACCGTATCAACAAATGAACATCCGACAAGCGTGATCGATAATATAAAAGCAGGCGCAATGCTTGTAAGAATACGTTTAGGTGTGAACTGCATGAAGAATACCCATGAATTTGTTGTTAGAAGCCGGTTGATATTAACAGGTCTTTGTCGATAATACCTCGCACAAACTTCATTCTCTGATTTCGAACGAAAGGCGCTGTAATGGCATTAAAATACGAAATTGTTCCGGTTACGCCATTTGAGCAGAACTGCAGTCTTGTTTGGTGTGATGTGACGATGTCTGCTGCGGTTGTAGATCCAGGCGGGGACTTACCTAAAATTCAGGCACGTATTGATGCGCTTGGTCTTAAACTAGATAAGATTATTTTGACGCACGCGCATATCGATCATGCTGGTGCGGTAGGGGAATTGAGTACATCTCAAAACCTTCCCATTGAGGGGCCGCACAAAGAAGACCAATTCTGGATTGATATGCTGCCTCAGCAATCTCAGATGTTTGGCTTTGCGCCAGCTCAATCCTTTACTCCAAATCGGTGGTTAGAGCAGGGTGATACTGTCGAGATCGGACAGGAAATTCTAGAAGTCTTGCACTGCCCAGGCCACACGCCGGGTCACGTTGTTTTTTATCATCGTCCGAGCGAATTGTTGTTCGTCGGAGATGTTCTCTTTCAAGGCTCTATCGGTCGAACTGATTTCCCGAAGGGAGATTACGACACTTTATGTAAGTCTATCCGCGGCAAGCTCTGGCCTTTGGGTGATCAGATTTCTTTTGTTCCTGGTCATGGCCCTATGTCTACGATTGGACAAGAAATTAAAACAAACCCTTTTGTTGGTGGTTACGGTTAGTCGATAAGCTAACGAAAGAATTTTTAACCACCCATATTATTTACTGAACGACTGGAAATTTTAATGACTCAAACTGTACGTACCCGTATTGCTCCATCTCCAACAGGCGACCCGCATGTCGGCACTGCTTATATCGCACTGTTTAACATGTGCTTCGCGAAGCAACATAACGGCAAGTTTATTTTACGTATCGAAGATACGGATCAGGCGCGTTCCACGCCAGAGTCAGAAAAGCAGATTCTTGATGCTTTACGTTGGTTAGGTCTCGATTGGGATGAAGGGCCTGATGTTGGCGGTCCTCATGGACCATATCGCCAAAGCGAGAGAAAAAATGATTACGGCGCGTATGCGAAACAACTGGTTGAAGAAGGTAAGGCTTTCTACTGCTTCAGAACACCTGAAGAGTTAGATGTTATTCGTGAGGAACGAAAAGCAGCTGGTTTGAATCCCGGTATTAAAGGTGATTTGGAATTGCCAGCAGATGAAGTCGAGAAGCGTTTAGCTGCAGGCGAGCCTCATGTTATTCGTATGAAGGTGCCAGAAGAAGGTACATGTGTCATTGATGATATGTTGCGCGGCACGATCGAGATTGATTGGGCGCAAGTAGATGCTCAAATCCTGTTAAAAAGTGATGGAATGCCAACCTACCACTTAGCCAATGTTGTTGATGATCATTTAATGGAAATCACTCACGTGATTCGTGGCGAAGAGTGGATTAATTCTGCGCCAAAGCATCAGCTTCTATATGAGTACTTTGGTTGGGATATGCCAACCCTATGTCACATGCCTTTGTTGCGTAACCCCGACAAGAGTAAATTGAGTAAGCGTAAGAACCCTACCAGTATCACCTATTATGAACGGGCTGGTTTCATGTCTGAGGCTTTAACAAATTACCTTGGCCGTATGGGTTATTCATTGCCCGACGAAACCGAAAAATTCTCGCTTGATGAAATGATCGCAACATTCGATATCAAGCGCGTTTCACTAGGTGGACCAATTTTCGATGTTGAAAAACTTAGTTGGTTAAATGGTCTGTGGATTCGAGAAAATCTTTCAGCCGAAGACTTTGCCGCGCGTGCTCAGCAATGGGCATTTAACTCAGATTATGTGAAGCCAATGCTTGAGCATGTTCAAGGTCGAGTAGAAACTTTTGCTGATATTGCGCCACTTGCTGGATTTATGTTCTCAGGAATGCTGAATATTTCTAAAGACGACTTTGCGCATAAAAAATTAGAAGAAGGGCAGGTGAAGCGTGTGCTCCAGTTTGCTTTGTGGACGCTTGAGGCGCAGCGTCATTGGAACAAAGACAATATATTTGGTGATGTAAAAAGCTTGGCAAAAGCAATGGAAATAAAGATGGGTGATTTCATGCAGCCATTATTCGTGGCAATTGCTGGAACGCCTAATTCGTGGTCTGTGGTTGAGTCGATGGCCATGCTTGGACCGGATATGACGCGAGCGCGATTGCGTCATGCCTTAAATGTTTTGGACGGGTTCTCCAAGAAAGAAGGTAAGCGTGTTGAGAAAGAGTTTGCTGCACTGCAAAACGTCCTAGCAGGCTAATTTTAAAGCGTTATTTTTGAGAAATTGATCAATGATTGTGCGATCAAAAATAATCTCGAAAAAGTTCAAAAAAGCGCTTGACTCACCAAGGGGGCTTCTTTAACATTCGCCCCCGTTGTGAGGCACTCATCGCAGATGGGGCCATAGCTCAGCTGGGAGAGCGCAACGCTGGCAGCGTTGAGGTCGACGGTTCGATCCCGTCTGGCTCCACCAAACATCTAGGCAGTTTGGTGAGATGAAGGAAAAGAGTTCACAACAACGGCAATAAATTGCGAGTTGTCAAAAAGGTTTATGTCCCGTTCGTCTAGAGGCCTAGGACACCGCCCTTTCACGGCGGTAACAGGGGTTCGACTCCCCTACGGGATGCCAATTCTGCATTAGCAGATCAAAACCGCTTCAGGAAACTGAAGCGGTTTTTTTTTTGCCTAAAATATTTAGGCGTAAAAAAAGGGAGTCATGACTCCCTTTTTAACTGATTGTATTTGAATCTTTGGTGTTATTGGCTTTCTGGTACATTAATAGTGAGGTCGAAGCCACCGCCTGGGCGGGGAATTAATTCGACTGGACCACCGTCTTGAACCGCTTCAGGGATATTAATTTGATCAATTCCTGGCAGGTTGCCAATAGAGAACGTTAGCTTATCGCCCTGTCGGCTAAGTGCTAAGTCATCACCAATGTATGAGAAGTCGAAGTCACCTTCAGGTGGACGATATCGTTCATCACCAAGAATATCGGCAACCGGCTGAGTGTTGATCTCCTCATAGGTGGGAATGTCAACTTCAATCTCAGGGATAAATACAGCATCAACCGAAGAGTTTCTCAGGGTTTCCTCATCAAGAGCAACGGCGTTAATCAAGCCTGTTTGAGATTCTTCCTGCTCGATCAGTAACTCAGAGTCGGTGTCTTCACCTTCATATGGCGCAATTGTGACACTTGAAATTGTTCTCTGTTGGCTCAGATTACTTTGTTTTTTCGGGGTGATAATAATCGTAGAGTCTTCAATGTACGTATCGGTTAATTCTGAGCTCGTTAGTGACTTAACTTCAGCCTGAACGCTTGAGCTAATTGCGAAGACGCTTCCTGCGACTGTAATGAACGCGCTTTTTCCTAAAGAGCGAAGAGATAGACGATCAATCATAAAGTCTTTACTTCTATGTGAATGCCCCATGAGTATTTACCCAAGTCTCGTTTATTGCAAGTTGACGCGCTATTTATATGCTTCTTTTATTAGGTGTTTATGCTGTAATTAGATGCAGTTAAAAAAATTGGAGAATGACAATAAAAAAGCTATTTAGGCGTTGGCTTGAACGTCGTACGCAAAGGCGCTCCGAGTACCTTCTTACCCAAAAGAATATTTATATATTTCCGAGTAAGCAGGGTTTTTTCTTTCTGTTGATGTTGCTAGTGATGCTAATCACAGCGATCAACTATCAGAGCAGCCTTATTTATTTGTTCGTTTTCATGTTGGGTGGCGTGTTTGCAGTCTCGATTTGGCTTTGTTTTTTTAATATGCAAGGTTTGACTTTGCGACTCAGCGAAATGTTACCGGTTGAGGCTGGAGAAAAGGTCACAGTAAATGTCGTTGCAGATACGGCGGGTAAGCAGCGTTCTGGGTTTTATGCTGCATTTGAAGTAGGGCCAGAATCGATATGGCATATGGAGCAGAGTTTCGATGTAAAGGTTCAGACTCAGTCATTTGAACGAGGCGTGCACTCGTTATCAGGTATTCGTCTTCAAACATACTTTCCTTTCGGTTTAGTTCGAGCATGGACATGGATGTGGTTTGACGAAGCTGTGTACGTTTATCCTAGACCCTTACCGTCACCCGAAAATACAAGCCTAGAGCGCAATGCGGTTTCAGGATCGGGGCAGATCTCGGGGCAAGAGCTCGATAATGTTAAGGCTTATGATAAGGGCGATAATGTTCGAAGAATTCTCTGGAAGCATTTTGCTAAGCGTGATGAGCTAATAGTTCGCTCGCCAGAGCTTCTTAGCGCGGATCCTGTCCATCTTGAGTATGACTCATATATGCGCTTTGGTAAGGAGTTGGCGCTGAGTTATTTGTGTTTCGATGTTTTTGAGTTACATGAAAGTCGTCTTCCGTTTTCGTTATCCTTGCCAAATGTAAGTGTTGGCGAAGAGCAGGGCGAGCTGCATTTGCGACGCTGTTTGAGGGCTTTGGCGGAGTGTGCTTAATGGCCGAAGTGCAAGTATCCCAAACTGAGGTTCTTGAATTAAACGGCATTCGGCACGGAGTTGTTGGTGTCATGCTGCTTCAGGCCGTGTCATTTTTATCGATCGCGCCAATATGGCTCTTCTCGTGCATCGCCCTGTTTATCGCTTTAGTTGCATTACCAGGTCTGGTTGGTAAGCGCTTGTTAAATGTGATTGTTCTCAGTGCGTCATTCATTGTTTTCTTCCTTGACTATCGACTGGATTATTCCGTTGAAATGGCAGCTGTGTTTCTCTTGTTAGTCGGTTGTATGAAGTCACTAGAGTTGCGTTCTCAGCGGGATGTGCTCATTTTCGTTTATGTGATGTTATATTTAAGCGCAGTATCGATGCTGTTTGAGCAAGGTATCATGCATGTGGTGCTGCAGTTTTGCTCACTTCTCTTTTGTTTGGCGCTGCTCATGCGTATTAACGATAGTGTGATAGGAAGCGTGCGCTCTCAAATTGGACGAGTGTTGAAGATTGTTTCTTTGGCGTTTCCGTTGGCAATTTGTCTTTTCATGTTTTTTCCTAGAATTGCGCCACTGTGGTCGATGCCAATTAAAACAAGTTCTGCACAAACCGGGCTCAGCGAGACACTTCGTCCTGGTGCTATTGCCGATCTCACTCAGTCCGCGGAAACGGCATTTCGTGCCACATTCTTTGGTTTGCAGCCAGAGCGAGAAACCTTGTATTGGCGAGCGCTTGTTTTAGATCGATTCGATGGTGATGCTTGGTCGCGTGATCGTGAAGCGCTTTTGGTGGAGCGAGGGCGTGCTGGCATTGCTTCAGTTCAGGCACAAAAGATATATCAGCCGCAATCTGTGAGTACGCCATATTATGATGTGATCCTGGAGCCGCATAACAACCGATGGGCTCTCGCATTGGCAGGTTCAGAATCTGCATCAGGAAACGTATTTTCTATAGGGATGGGGATCAGCGAATTTAACTACTCTCTTAACTCTCCAACACCATACCGAATGAAAATAGATGGGGTGGCAAGTTCCTACGAGGGTACGGCAATTGCTTCTTTGCCTGATGTATCACGTAAGGTATCTAGTTCATTTCAGGATGTGCAGTTGCCGGCTAATGGAAACCCACGCGCTCGTGACTTAGTGACTCGCTTTTTATCCGATGGTACCACCGAAATCGAACTGATATCTAAAATACTGGATTTTTATGCTTCTGAGGGTTTTGCATACACGCTTAAGCCGCCATTACTTGAGCAAGATACAGTCGATGGTTTTCTATTCGATACAAAGCTTGGTTTTTGCGAGCACTATGCAAGTAGCATGGCTTTTTTGCTGCGTGAGGCGGGTATTCCTTCAAGGATTGTTTTGGGATACCAAGGCGGAGAATTTAACGAGAGTGCAGGGCACTGGACGATTCGCCAATATGATGCGCATTCTTGGGTTGAAGCCTATGTTCAAGGGCATGGTTGGTTGCGTATTGATCCGACAGCCTATGTGGCGCCAGATCGCTTGTCTTTCGGGCTTGCGGCAGCAGTACAGGCGGAAGGAACTTTTCTTCAGGATAACTATTTAGCTTCAATCGGTTATCGAGTGGGTGCGTTACGCTGGCTGATTGAGCAGGGTGATGCAATCAATTATCGTTGGCAGCGTTTTGTCTTAGGGTATGGAGAGGCTGATCAAAAAAAACTGCTTCAAAGTATGTTGGGTGAGTTTAGCTGGCGACATTTAGTGTATTTGCTTATTGGTATTCTCTCTGTGTTATCCGCCGCAACGATGCTTTATTTATATCTTGGACGATATTCGAGAAGTTTAACTCGCGTTGAACGTCGCTATTTGCGTTGTTTGTTAGTGTTGCGAGTTTTTCGCGTCGAGCGTTTGCGCGGTGAAACGCCGATCAATTTTTATAAGCGTGTGAGTGATGCTTTGCCGACATATATAAAAAAATATCTTGCCATTCGTACTCGCGAGCTGCACAAAAAACTATACAATGCGGATCTGTCTTTAGAGTAGTGAATTATGAATATCATGCCTTGGCATGCTGAGTTGGTCGAGACAATCTCAGATTTAGAAAAAAGAGACGCATTACCTCATGCGGTTATGTTATCAGGCGGAGAAGGCTTAGGTGTCGATGTGCTTGCGCATACTCTAGCTAGGGCATTGCTGTGTGAATCGCCTGCTTCTGGTTATCCCTGCGGACAGTGCAAAGCTTGTCATTTGATGGAGGCAGGGAGCCACAACGACTTTATGTCTCTTGAGCTAGAAGAGGACGCAAAGCAAATTAAAATTTCTCAGGTGAGAAGCTTGGTTGATTTCGTTAGCGAGTCTAGCATGCGTGGCGGACATAAGGTTGCGGTGATCAATCCGGTCGAAGACTTAAATATCGCCGGTTCAAACGCCTTACTAAAAACGCTTGAAGAACCAGCAGGCGATACGATTATATTTCTCGTTGCGCAGCGTCAAGAAGCTGTATTGGCAACTATTCGTTCTCGTTGCCAGATCTTAAACATCCAGCCGCCCTCACATGAAGATGCTTTATCGTGGTTAATGCAGAGTTTGCCTGCTGCAGATTCTGATGTTGTTCATTCATGCTTGAGTATCTCGAATGGCGAGCCAGTTACAGCGATGCGATTTATTGAGCAAGACGCTTGGGGTCAGCAAAAAACTATGATTGAAGGGCTTGGTGCGGCCGTTAAGCGTAAAAAAACAGTCAGCGATTTGGCTGAGTCATGGGCGGATGACTATTTGCAGGATCGACTCGTTTGGCTGATTCAATGGATCGAGCAAATGATTCGTTTTAGTTCGACGGAAGATGAGAGCGTCTTTTTAAACGCTGATAGCGTTGCAATGCTTAAGTATTTGGCAGGCAAGGCGGGTTTTTCCGTATTGTTTGAATTGCGCGAAGCGCATTTGGTGCAATTGCGTCTATTGATGGGAAGCACAAACCCCAATCCGCAGCTTCTTTGTGAGTCGCTGATTATTCTATGGCAAGACCTAATGCGAAGTTCTCGATAATGTTGCGCTAATTTCACTCGCAGAAATGCGTCATTGCCCTATACTTCAAAAATAGACGTTATTTTTCAGGAATTTAAAACGATTATGTCAGCTGGGTTCGGAGCGCGTAGCGGTATATTAACGCTAACGATCAAAGATAAAGCAGTACTGTATGCTGCGTATATGCCATTTATTCAAAATGGCGGCTTGTTTATCCCGACAGGCAAAAACTATCACCTGGGTGATGAGGTGTTTTTGCTTCTCAATCTAATGGATGAGCCTGAAAAAATTCCGGTAGCAGGTAAGGTTATTTGGGTGACACCAAAAGGTGCGCAAGGAAATCGCGCAGCAGGTATTGGCGTTCAGTTTAGTGCTGAAGACGAAACAGCAAAAAATATTATTGAGAAGGAATTAGCTGGGGCATTAAGTTCGGATCGTCCGACCCACAGTATGTAATTCGTTCTTTTGTAAATAAAAAAAGGCGCACATCATGATGCGCCTTTTTTGTGTTCGCGTTACACTGGCGCGCATTATTTGTGTGTATTCGAGTACTTATGTTTATAGATTCCCATTGCCATTTAGATCGATTAAAGCTTGAGAAATATGAGGGTGGATTAGCAGATGCCATATCTGCAGCTCGTGACGAAGGTGTGAGTGAAATGCTTTGTGTTGCGATTGATCTTGAGCACATCGAAGATGTGTTAGGCGCGGCAAGCTCCTTTGATAATATTTATGCTTCGGTCGGTGTTCATCCAACAAGTTATGAGGGCGAAGAACCGAGCGTTGAGCGTTTATTAGAGCTATCTAAGCGAGAAAAGGTCATTGCGATTGGTGAAACGGGGTTAGATTACTACTACAGCGAAGATAAAAAAGAGCTTCAGCAAGAACGCTTTATTCGACACCTAGAGGCAAGCAAGCAATGTGGCAAGCCTGTGATCGTCCATACGCGAGATGCAAAAGAAGATACCTTAGAGATTATTGCAAAACATGGTGACCCTAGTGTTGCTGGCGTGCTCCATTGTTTTACCGAAGATCTCGATATGGCCTTACGCGCGATTGAACTCGGTTACTATATTTCGTTTAGTGGTATCGTCACGTTTAAGAATGCAGTTGAGCTGCAAGACGTCGCTAAGTCGATTCCGCTTGAGCATATGCTAATTGAGACAGATTCACCTTATTTAGCGCCTGTTCCGTTTCGCGGTAAGCCTAATGAGCCAAAGTATGTTCCTAAAGTGGCGGAGTTTATAGCCGAGTTGCGCGGTATTTCTGTTGAGGAAGTGGCCAAGAAAACCGCGGAAAATTTCCACGCTCTGTTCACGCATGCAAGAGCGTAAGTGTATTTTGAATTATCAGCACTTTTCTCAACAAACTGAGCGATTGACGCTTGCGGGCTTCCATAACGGACAAACGCAGGGCCGGCCTGTGATCATGCTTCATGGGTGGCTAGACAATGCGGCGGCCTTTGAGCCTATGCTCGAAAGGCTTCAACTAGAGGGGCGTCCTGTGTATGCATTGGAGTTGCCTGGTCATGGGAAGTCACAGCATCGCGATAAGTCAGCTCAATATCACCTTGTTGATAATACGATCGATGTCTTGGCGTTTGTTGATAGTATTTCTGAAGGAAGTGATTTCGATATCGTTGGTCATTCCATGGGTGGCATTATCGCGACCTTAGTTGCTGCTTCAGTGCCCGAACGAGTTAAGCATTTGGTGTTGCTAGATAGCTTAGGGCCGCTGACTGATGAAATTGAAAATGTGTTGCCGCAACTCAAAAGAGCGGTGAAGCGTGCATCCTCGTTGAGAAACTCAAAGCTTAATGTTTATCCTACTAAAGAAGTGGCTGCCCGCGCGCGAACGGCAGGGGTCGGTAAGATTTCTATGCCTGCATCAAGACTTCTTGTAGAGCGGGGCACGATAGAGGTGGAAGGTGGTTGGACGTGGTCATCTGATCCAAGGCTGTTAGAGCCATCACTTTTGCGATTTTCTGAAGCGCAGGTTGAGGCAATAATGGGAGGCATCGAATGTCCTGTGCTATTGCTTGTTGGAACGGATGGTTATTTCAAGCAATATGAAGCTATTAAGAAGCGGCTTGCGTATATAAAAACGTTAACGCAGCATCAAGTAGACGGCGGGCATCACTTCCATATGGAAGGTGACGTTGCGCTGACAGCTCAATTAGTCGGTGACTTTGTCACTGAGTAACTACATCGAACCAAAGGGGTTTAGTGAATGCAAAACAGGTTGGCTCGTTCAAGTTGGATGAATGTACACGTGTTTTTGGTCTCTATGCTTTCGATTGCGCTAGTACAAGTAGCGCATGCGAAGCAATTTAGTTTTGAGGCGCCGGGCTTGGAGTTTGTTTCGAAATCGGAACAGGACGTTGCTTTGCATCCGTTTCCTCTTAGTAGCATTAAACGGGTGAGCAATAGTTTACGTGTTGACCGCCAAACTAGCCTCGAAGGTAGTCGAACTAATTATTTATACCGTGTTGCGAGTTTTTCGAGTCGCGATAAGGTCTTAAGTTACTACCGAAATTTGCTTTCATCAAAGGGAAAAATTGAATTTGAATGTGCCGAGCGTAACTGCGGATCGAGTAATGATTGGGCTAACAAAGTGTTCAGTATTCGAAACCTTGCGGGGCGAGACAACAATCAATCTTACTTAGTTGGGAAGGTTGATGATGGTGTAGAGCAAGGCTGGCTTAGTGTTTACGTTGTTGAAAATGTTCGTCGCGAGAATATGGTATATCTGAGCTTCTCCGCGGCGCCTCCAGCAGATTTAGTCGCAGACATGAAGCGCGGTTTATTGGTCAGTGATTCGATGCTAAAGCATTTCAATGCGGATGCGCTAAATGATTATTTGACGAAAACCGAAGGCGCTAAAGTTGTTGCTTTGGCTTATTCGAGTGTTGAGGGTGAAACGCAAGTTGAAGCTTTGGGCGCTGCCGAAGCCTTCGCAAAGCCCTTGCTGCAAGATATCTATGCCCAAGGTTTGAAAGCTGAAAACGTTGAATTTCGACCGATGGGCCGTTTAGGCCAAAAGCCACTTTCTCTCGACGCTAGCCAATGGCTATATCTATATCTCTTAGATTGAGGCCTCTTTTTTATAGTTTTTACGCTTCAGTAGCCAGCATGCTTAGCACTCTGGCTCCATTCCCTATATAATTGCGCGGTTTTTCTACCTTGAGGCAATGTTGTGGCGGCGCAACTACACACAATTGCAGACTTTATTCGATATAGCTTTACGCGGCTCAATAGCAGTGATGTCTATTTTGGTCACGGTACAGATAACGCGTGGGATGAAGCTGTCGCATTAGTTTTACAAACCTTGTCTCTTCCATGGGATTTTGACCGTGAACTTTGGGCTTGTCGTGTGACGGATGAAGAAATTCTTCGCCTCACTAAGAATCTCAATGCGCGCATTGATCAACGTATTCCTTTGGCTTATTTGACCAACAAAGCTTACTTTTGTGGCCTAGAATTTTACGTTGATGACCGCGTTCTCGTGCCACGCAGTCCGCTGGCACAGCTCATTGAGAATGGTTTTTCTCCTTGGTTATTGGATGAACCGCAACGCATTATGGACCTTTGCACAGGTAGTGGGTGTATTGGTATTGCGTCGGCACTTCTTTTTGAAGAGGCTCAAGTTGACTTATTAGATATTTCTGAAGACGCATTAGAGGTATGCAATAAGAATATCTCGAAGTTTGCCCTGCAGGATCGCGTTACTGCCATGAAGTCAGATTGTTTTTCTGCGCTAAGTGAGCGAGATCATCACACTTACGACTTGATTGTGTCTAACCCTCCGTATGTCGATGCAGAAGATATTGGCAGTATGCCGGACGAGTATCGCAAAGAGCCGATGCTGGGTCTCGCATCAGGCAATGATGGCTTGGATTTCACAAGAGAAATGTTACGTCAGGCTGCTTCATATTTATCGCCATCAGGCGTCCTGATCGCTGAGGTTGGAAATAGTTGGGTTGCGCTAGAAGAGGCGTACCCAGAATTAGAATTTACGTGGATTGAATTTGAGCACGGCGGGCATGGTGTATTTATGCTCACGGCAGACCAACTTCAAGCCGTTAAAGAATAAGCAAAACGAAAGGGTTATACGATGTCAGGTAATACCTTCGGAAAGTTATTTACGATAACCACCTTCGGCGAAAGTCATGGTAAGGCACTCGGTTGTATCATCGATGGTTGTCCTCCAGGAATAGAGATTTCTGAGGAAGATATTCAACACGATTTAGATCGTCGTAAACCCGGGACTTCGCGCTTCACCACGCAACGTCGCGAAGCGGATGAAGTAAAGATCTTGAGTGGCATTTTCGAAGGAAAAACCACAGGGACATCGATCGGTATGATTATAGAAAATACTGATCAGCGCTCAAAAGACTATTCAAATATTGCTGATACCTTCCGTCCTGCACATGCCGATTATGCCTACACGCAGAAGTACGGTTTTAGAGACTACCGTGGCGGTGGTCGTTCCTCTGCGCGTGAAACAGCGATGCGTGTCGCTGCGGGCGCTGTTGCTAAAAAGTATTTAAGTCAGGCTTTTGGCATCGAAATTAAGGGATATTTGTCTCAACTAGGCCCGATTAAAGTTGAGAATGTTGACCTGTCTATCGTTGAGGGAAATCCTTTCTTCTGCCCGGATGCGGATAAAATTCCGTTGATGGAAGAGTACATGAAAGACATCAACAAAGAAGGTAATTCGATCGGTGCAAAGATCACGGTGATCGCGACAGGAATGATGCCGGGCTTGGGTGAGCCAATCTTTGATCGTCTTGATGCTGAAATTGCTCATGCTCTGATGAGTATTAATGCAGTAAAAGGTGTGGAAATCGGTGCAGGTTTTGATTCCGTTGAGCAGAAGGGTACTGAGCATCGCGATGAGATGACTCCTGAAGGTTTTCTTTCCAATAATGCTGGTGGTGTCGTTGGTGGTATTTCTACGGGGCAAGATATTGTTGCTCACATTGCTTTGAAACCAACATCAAGCATGCGCCTACCTGGCAAGAGTATTGATCGTTTCGGTAACGAAATTGAGGTAGTGACACATGGTCGTCACGACCCTTGTGTTGGTATTCGTGCAACGCCAATTGCTGAGGCGATGTTAGCGATTACATTGTTGGATCATGTTATGCGTCATCGTGCTCAAAATGCCGACGTTAAATGCGAAACACCAATTATTAAGTCTGAAGCAAACTAAGAGGGTACATGAAGGTTTCTGATTTCGACTTTGAATTGCCAGAGTCGTTGATTGCAAAATATCCACCGAAGGTAAGAGGCGAAAGCCGCTTGCTGCATGTTCAAGGCGCAACCGGCGCCTTGGCAGATCTTCAGTTTGCTGACTTACCTAATTTGCTTAGGAAAGGCGATCTTCTCATTTTCAATAACACGAAGGTCGTTCCCGCTAGGATGTTTGCAAAAAAAGAAACCGGCGGGGCACTCGAAATCTTGTTCGAACGTAAAGTCGAAGAGCAGGTTTTTTTAGCACATGTTCGTTCGTCTAAATCACCGAAACCTGGTTCCAAGTTATATACAGAAGGCGGAAGTGAACTTGAAATGCTTGGGCGCAGAGGCGCGCTGTTTGAATTGAAAGTTTGCGGAGATCAAGAGGTGTTTGCGCTTCTTGAGTCGGAAGGCCATGTACCGTTGCCACCATACATCGATCGTGAAGACGAGTCTCTTGACGATGATCGTTACCAAACTGTTTACGCCAAAGAACCTGGCGCCGCCGCTGCGCCTACTGCGGGTCTGCACTTTAGTGATGAAATGATCAGTGATCTTGCTGAGCAAGGTGTTGAATCGGCTTTTGTCACCTTGCATGTTGGGGCGGGAACGTTTCAACCAGTAAAGGTTGATAGTGTCGAAGACCATGTTATGCACAGTGAGTGGATTCAGGTCACCAAAGAATCAGTCGACAAAATTCGTGAAACGAAGGCAAATGGCGGTCGCGTCGTATGTGTCGGTACAACCAGTATGCGAAGCCTGGAGGCAGCTAGTCAATCAGGTAGCTTAGAGCCTTTCGAGGGCGATACTGATATTTTTATCTACCCAGGGTATTCGTTTGTAACTGTCGATGCCTTAGTCACAAACTTTCATTTACCGCAAAGCACGCTATTAATGTTGGTCTCGGCGTTTTCTGGTCAAGAGAACATGATGAACGCGTATGCTCATGCGATTGAGAATAAGTATCGCTTTTTTAGCTATGGTGATGCGATGTTCTTAGAGCCTCAGCGCTAATCACAAACTATTTTATTTATTGGAGAAGCTATGTCTCGCCCTGAATGCTTTATGTCGTTCGAATTAAAGACGACAGACAAAGTTGCGCGACGCGGAGAACTGAAATTCCCAAGAGGAACGGTTCAGACTCCGGCATTTATGCCTGTAGGTACCTACGGCACGGTTAAAGGTATGCTGCCTCGTGACATCAAAGAGATCGGTGCAGAAATTATTCTAGGTAATACATTTCATTTGATGTTGAGACCAGGAACTGAAGTTATCGAAGAGCATGGTGACCTTCATGACTTTGCGCAATGGGACAAGCCAATTCTTACAGACTCAGGCGGTTTCCAAGTATTCAGCTTGGGCGACATGCGTAAGATAACCGAAGAAGGTGTGAAGTTTAAAAGCCCTATTAATGGCTCTGAAGTGAATGTTACGCCTGAAGTGTCTATGCAGGTTCAGCGTAGTCTCGGCTCAGATATCGTGATGATCTTTGATGAGTGTACGCCTTATCCAGCAACATGGCAGGAAGCGAAAGATTCGATGGAGCGTTCTATTCGCTGGGCGCAACGTAGTAAAGATGAGCATGGTTCAAGTCCTTCTGCACTATTTGGTATTGTGCAGGGTGGTATGTACGAAGATTTACGCGATATCTCTTTAGAAGGCTTAACCGATATTGGTTTTGACGGTTATGCAATTGGCGGTCTTTCTGTTGGTGAGCCAAAGGAAGACATGATGCGCATACTCGAGCATTTGCACGACAAGATGCCAGAGGATAAGCCACGTTATTTAATGGGTGTTGGTAAGCCAGAAGATCTCGTGGAAGGTGTTCGTCGAGGTGTTGACATGTTTGATTGTGTGATGCCTACGCGAAACGCACGAAACGGACATTTGTTTACGCACAGTGGTGTTATAAAGATTCGCAATGCGGTACATCGTCATGATCTAGGTCCAGTTGATTCTGAGTGTGATTGTTACACTTGCAAAAACTTCTCACGAGCATATTTGCATCACTTAGATCGCTGCAATGAGATGCTCGGGGCGCAACTGAATACCATCCATAATCTCCGTTATTATCAAAATCTTATGAGTGGTTTGCGCGAAGCAATCGAACAAGGTAAATTGTCCGACTTTGTTGACGACTTCTATGCTGCGCTAGGGCGCGATACGCCCCCATTAGACATCGAAGATGCGTTTAACGACGCTTAAAACACTAATTTTTTAAATATTCTAAATAGTTAAGAGGAAGAAAATGAGCACGCTTATTAAACAACTTTCGTTATTGGTTCTTATGGTTATGTCAGGTGCGGCATATGCAGAAGGCGCAGCGCAACCAGGTGAGCCTAGCGCGCTTATGCAACTTATCTTCTTCGGTGGTTTCATCTTGATCTTTTACTTCTTGATGTGGCGCCCACAGTCTAAGCGAGCGAAAGAGCATAAGAATCTTGTAGCTAGCTTGAATAAAGGCGATGAGATCGTTACTAACGGCGGAATTGCGGGCAAGATCACAAAAGTATCGGATGACTTTGTTTCGGTCGAGGTTTCTGAAGGTGTTGAATTGAAAATTCAGAAAGTGGCCGTATCTTCTGCTTTACCGAAAGGGACGTTGAAAGGTATTTAATGGAAAGCCGGGTTCGCCCGGCTTTTGTTTTTTTGTGCGCAGTAACTTCTTAGTAACATCCTACTCAAGTTGCATGTGATTAGACACAACAATTAGAAAGGCATTTAGGAGCTCACATGCTCAATAAATATCCGGCTTGGAAATATGCATTGATCGCCCTGATTTTGGTGATCGGTGGTATTTATGCAACGCCTAATTTATTCCCAGACGATTTCGCGATTCAGGTGACGGGTACTCAAACTACGACCGTTGCTGATCAAGAACTTGCGAACGACATTAGCGAAGCGCTTGAACAAGCAGGTATCAATCCCAAAGCGGTTGAATTGCAAGACCGTCTTGTATTGGCGCGATTTGATTCAACTGAACAGCAGCTGAGTGCTAAAACTGTACTTCAGGATGCGCTTGGTGATGATTTTATTGCTGCGCTGAACATGGCACCAACTACGCCAGATTGGTTGAAAGCACTTGGTGCAGGGCCAATGAAGCTAGGTTTGGACTTACGTGGTGGTGTTCACTTTTTGCTTCAAGTAGATATGGAAAAAGCGCTAAGTCAGCGTTTGTCTGTATACGAAAGTGAAATTAAGAGTGCGTTGAGAAATGAGCGTATCCGATATAGAGCTTTCTCGATTGACGGTTTGGACGGTATAAAGATCAAATTCCGTACCGCTGAAGAGCGTGATAAAGCAACTTCTTTTGCGGCGACAGAATACCGCGAGTTCACACGCACCAATCAAGATGAAGAAGATGCGGCTTACCTCATCTTGCGTCTTTCAGAACAAAGCGTGAAAGAGATTGAAGACTATGCCGTTCAACAAAACTTAGTCACGCTTCGTAATCGTGTTAACGAGCTGGGCGTTGCAGAGCCATTGGTTCAGCGCCAAGGGCGTGATCGTATCGTAGTTGAGCTTCCAGGTGTTCAGGATACTGCAACAGCTAAACGTATCATTGGTAAGACGGCTAACCTTGAGTTCCGTTTGGAAGCCAAAGCTGGTGCGCCAAGTAGCCAAACTCAGCGTTTTAACTTTAAGCAAGACGAAAACCGTAGCGGTATTCTCGAAAAAGATGTGATCGTTACGGGTAGTAACGTATCCAATGCGAATGCTGGTTTTGATGAAAATGGCGTCGCGCAGGTAAATATTTCGCTTGATGGTAACGGCGGCAAGATGATGCTTGACGTTACGAAGCGCAGCATCAAACGTCGTATGGGTGTTTTGTTTATTGAGCAGAAAACAGAAACTCGTAAGCGTATTGTTGATGGTGAAGAGGTGGTCGAACGCCGCAATCGTGAGATTCGTAACATCATCAACCTTGCAACAATTCAATCTGCCTTTGGTAATGCCTTCCGTATTACCGGTCTAGATTCCCCGACTGAAGCGGCTGAGCTTGCATTGTTATTGCGTGCTGGTTCATTGGCGGCACCAGTGTATTTCGTTGAAGAGCGTACGGTTGGACCAAGCTTAGGACAGGCTAACATCGATGCTGGCTTGTTGTCCGTGCAGATCGGTTTTGCTCTAGTACTATTGTTTATGCTTGTTTATTACCGTGTATTTGGTGTGATTGCGAACATCGCGCTATTAGTTAACGTTGTGCTCTTGTGTGCATTGATGTCTATGATATCGGCGACGTTAACTTTGCCGGGCATTGCAGGTATTGTTTTGACGGTCGGTATGGCAGTTGATGCGAATGTACTCATATTTGAGCGTATACGCGAAGAATTGAAAGCAGGCATGTCTCCACAACGAGCGATTGATGCGGGTTATGGCAGAGCTTTCGTTGCGATTTTAGATGCAAACATTACAACCTTTATCGCAGCGATTATTTTGTTTGCTGTAGGCACCGGACCAGTGAAAGGCTTTGCGGTTACCTTAGCGTTAGGTATTTTTACCTCAATGTTCACTGCAATTTTCTTGAGTCGTGCCATTACTAATTTGGTTTACGGTTCACGTAAAGTTGAAAAGTTATCCATTGGTTAATAGGTAGTAGGAAACAAAATATGAATACGATTAACTTTATGGGTAAACGCAAACTAGCAGCGCTAGCTTCTATTTTGCTTCTTATCGCATCGATAGCTTCTATTGCTACACAGGGCTTGCAGTTAGGTCTCGACTTCACCGGTGGCACATTGGTGGAAGTGGAGTACGAAATGGCTCCTGATCTAGAGGAGGTTCGAGCGACCCTTAATGATGCAGGTTACGACAAGCTTGTTGTTCAGAACTTTGGTGCAGATACCTCTGTCTTAGTTCGTTTGTCACAAGGCTTTGACGACACAGTTGGTGTGCAAGTGCTGAATGCCTTGTCACAGAGTGGTGAGAAGGTAACGCTGGAGCGCGCAGAATTTGTTGGCTCACAAGTCGGTGAAGAATTGCGTGAGCAGGGCGGTCTAGGGTTGTTGCTCGCACTTGGTATCGTGATGGTTTATGTTGCCTTGCGCTTCCAATTCAAATTCTCTGTGGGTGCCGTAGCGGCCCTTATCCACGATGTAATTATCGTGGTGGGTGTTTTCTCGATCACGCAGTGGGATTTTGACCTGACAGTATTGGCGGCATTGTTGGCGGTCATTGGTTACTCTCTAAATGACACGATTGTTGTTTCGGATCGGATCAGGGAAAACTTCCGTAAGCTGCGGAAGTCGGACTCCGAAGAAGTCATCAACATTTCTTTAACTCAAACCCTGTCGCGTACCTTGGTGACCTCGTTGACAACGATCCTAGTGTTGATTGCGTTATACATTGTGGGTGGAGAGATGATCAATGGCTTCGCTAAAGCTCTTTTGATTGGTGTTTTAGTAGGTACATACTCTTCAATCTATGTGGCAAGTAATATCTTGCTTGCAATGGCGGTCACCAAAGAAGATCTTCTTCCGCCTGTTGATAAAGATGGAGAGGAGTTTGACGAAGGTCCAAGTGAAGCGGATCTGAGAAAGCTTGAGGAACAAGATCGCAAGCGTGCTGAACGTGAAGTGCAACCTTAATCACCAAATAGTGATGAACAATAAAAAACCAGCTTCTTAGCTGGTTTTTTATTGTTTGGAGTAAAGCAAAGCTATTTAACTTTGTAACTTACTTGCATAGCCGCTAAAGCGCTGCAGTGTTGTTTTGAACAACTTAGGGTTGGCTGCAACAACGGAACGGCTATTTGAATTAATCATTCCAGTAGCAAGGTCACCAACTAGGGCGCCAGCTTCTTGGCAGATCAACAAAGCAGCTTCAAGGTTTTCTGATTTTGCCGACGTAAGTAGGGCTGCATCAAGTTGGCCTGAAGCGACTAGTGCCAAATCAAGTGTAGGGCAGTTACTGACACGAGAATTGATTCCCGCGTTGCCCATGTCTGTGATCAGATCGCTAACAACATGATCGGTGCTGCTGTTGCCGAATTGATTGACGACATCACTTGCAAAATATGCGGCGTCTAGATTACGTAAGCTGTTAACGCGGCAACGATGGTCATTGAATGTTGCACCGCTTCCTCTTACTGCAACGTATTCTGCGCCGGTAAAAGGGTTTACGACTGCTGCGCTATGAATCTTTCCGTTTTTCTTGTGCACAAAGCTGTACGCAGTGTCAGGAAGTTTGCGAAGTAGGTGTTGTTCATTGTCGAAGCCTTGGATGAACCAGGCATCTTCTTTTATTTCACTAATTTTCTCGCCAACTTCAGCAACGTAGTGTGTTGGGTAGCCTTTTTTCAGCGCGTCCATAAGTGTTTTGAAAAGCACTTCTTCTAGGTGACGAACCAATTTTAGGTCTTCCTTGAGATCGTTAGCGTTATGCTCTTTACGATCGATGCTTAAGTTCACGTACTCGTTAAATTGTCTGGCAGCGCGGAGCGCGATTTTCAGAATCGGTTGCATTCTTTTCACCTAGTCCTAATCTTGTGGCGCGCATAATAGCAAAAAAGAGTTTTATTGCAGCAAAAAAGCGGTTTTGTTCACAATATATGAATATACTTGCCCTCAATTATAGTCGCAGTTCTTTTTATTGGAGTGGTTAAGGGTGCAAGAGCCGGAGTCTGGTCTCGATATTTTAAATTATCTCAATGACAACGTTGCCGTTATTTTGGTCGGAACGACGCATGCTGGAAATATTGGTGCCGTTGCGCGAGCGATGAAAAATATGGGCTTAAGTGACTTGCGTTTGGTGAGTCCTCAAGACTTTCCCTCTGATGAGGCGGTAAGCAGGTCTGCAGGTGCTGTAGATATTATTGAGAATGTTAAGGTGTTTGATAGTCTCGCTGAAGCCTTGAAGGATCGTCAGCATGTGGTTGGCGCTAGTGCACGTGTTCGAAGTTTTCCTTGGCCAATTGTTAACCCTCGTGTCGCCGCTGAAGATACTCTGGACTTGATTAGTACGAATACAGCCCCAATTGAGGTTGGCTATGTATTCGGTCGTGAATCGAGCGGCTTAACGAATGAAGAGCTACAGCAATGCAATAGCCATGTAAATATCCCAGCCAACCCGATTTACTCTTCATTGAATTTGGCAATGGCTGTTCAAGTTATTACGTATGAATTGAGAATGACCGCATTACAAGGTCTCGATTCGCAGTTGCTCAAAACAGTACGTGATGGCAAATCAGGTGACTGGGATGAAGAGTTAAGTTCACAAGAAGAAGTTGGCGGTATGCTAGATCATCTGACGCGCGTTATGGTTCAGACTGGTTTTTATGACCCCGACAATCCAGGTCAACTTTTACCAAGATTACGACGATTGTTTCAGCGTCGCCATCTCGACAAAATGGAAGTTAACATTTTGCGGGGTATACTCAAAAGTGTTGAGAAAACGATTAAGTAGGTAAGTAATGTTCAAAGCGATGAAAGAAGATATTCAAAGTGTGTTTCACCGTGATCCGGCGGCACGGAATACATTCGAGGTTTTGACAAACTACCCTGGGCTGCATGCTCTTTGGTTCCACAGGATCGCTAATAGCTGTTGGAGAAACGATTTTAAATGGTTGGGGCGTTTTATTTCTTCAGTGAGTCGGTGGTTTACAGGGATTGAAATTCATCCAGGCGCGACCATTGGGCGGCGGTTTTTTATCGATCACGGCATGGGTGTTGTGATCGGAGAGACAGCTGTGATCGGTGATGACGTCACTTTGTACCAAGGCGTGACGCTTGGCGGGACTAGCTGGAATAAAGGTAAGCGACACCCAACCTTGAAAGATGGAGTGGTTGTCGGTGCAGGCGCCAAGGTTCTCGGCCCCTTTGAGGTTGGTGAAAATGCAAAAGTTGGTTCGAATGCGGTTGTAACGAAAGCAGTTCCTGCAGAAGCGACGGTGGTTGGTATCCCTGGGCGAATCATTTTGAAGTCTGTACCGACTTCAAAGGCCAGCGTTGATGAATCGAAGCGTAAAAAAATGGAAGAGAATTTCGGCTTCGATGCATATGGTTTGAGCGAAGAAATGCCTGACCCAGTGGCGCGATCTATCAGAAGTATGCTTGATCATATGCATTTGGTTGATGAGCGTATGAATCAGATGTGCAAAGAGCTCAGAAAGCTTGATAACTCTTTCGTAAAAGAAGATTTGCAAGGAATTAACGAGCAGGATATCGACTGCTTCAAACAAGCAAAGTAAGGGTATGCTTAGTAGTTGACTGATTTGGTCAGGTATTGAATAATGCGATTAATTCCTATTTGATGTCTGACTATGCGTTTAACTACAAAAGGGCGATATGCCGTCACAGCAATGCTTGATCTAGCGCTTCACAGTGCATCTGGTCCGGTTACCTTAGCAGACATCTCTGGCAGGCAAGGTATTTCATTGTCATATCTCGAGCAGTTATTTTCTAAGTTGCGCCGACGCAAGCTCGTCGCAAGTACGCGCGGCCCTGGTGGCGGATATACGCTAGGCCAAATGGAATGCTCTGTGTCGATTGCGGCGATCATAGATGCAGTAGACGAGTCGATAGATTCAACGAAGTGTCAAGATAAAGGCAATTGCCAGCAAGGTCAGAAGTGCCTTACTCACCATCTGTGGTCCGATCTGAGCGAACAGATCCACTCTTTTTTGAGCGATATTACACTAGAACAGCTTATGTCGAAGCGTGAAGTGATCGAAACTGCAGAGCGACAAAATTCTCTTGCGGGTCTAATATACGCCGAGCAGTGAAATATCTCTTGTAGAGCGAAACAAATGATTTATCTCGATTATGCGGCGACGACGCCAGCAGATCCTCGTGTTGTTGAAAAAATGTTGGCTTATTTGGGCCACGATTCTTGTTACGCAAATCCAGCATCTCGCTCCCATATGTTAGGTTGGCAAGCTGAGGCAGCCGTCGAAAGTGCACGCAAACAAATTGCGACAGGATTGCATTGCGATGTAAGAGAGTTGGTTTGGACGAGTGGAGCGACGGAAGCAAACAATTTAGCTATTAAAGGTCTGGCTGAGTACTTTGCTGATCAAAATGACCCACGAAAACATATTGTAAGTTCTGCTACCGAGCACAAGGCAGTCTTAGATGCATGCACGTACCTCGAGACAAAAGGTTATGAGGTGACGTTTGTGCGTCCAGATGATCAGGGTGTTGTTACCCCAGAGATTCTGGAAGAGGTTGTACGGCCAGACACTTTGCTGGTTTCAGTCATGCATGTGAATAATGAAACAGGCGTGATTAATCCTATTAAGGAATTGGCAGAGTTTATAAAATCGAAAGGCATATTCTTCCACGCGGATTGCGCACAAAGTGCGGGAAAGTTGCCGTTAGATTTATCTAAAATTCCTGCTGATTTAGTCTCTTTGTGCGCGCATAAAATTTATGGCCCAAAAGGTATAGGTGTTCTGTTTGTTCGTCGGAGCGCGGATTTTCAGTTAGTGTCACAAATACACGGTGGCGGACACGAGCGTGGTATGCGTTCGGGTACCTTGCCTACTCATCAAATCGCTGGGTTTGGTGAGGCATTTCGCTTGTCACTAGATGAGATGGACGGCGAGCAGAGTCGCATCGAATCACTTAAAAAGCGTTTTGTCGATGCGCTTCAAGGTGTCGATATGATTGTTAACGGGGAGGGCGCAATGTCTGTCGCTGGAATCGTTAATTTGAGTTTTCCTGGTGTAGACGGGCAGATGTTGTTAACAGCTCTTCCTAATTTAGCTATTTCTTCCGGTAGTGCGTGTAATTCTGCAAGCATGGCTCCATCACATGTGCTTAAGGCAATGGGGTTGTCTGATGAACTTGCTTTGAGTTCATTGAGGTTCTCTTTTGGGCGTTTTACGACGGATGCTGATGTTGATAATGCTGCGGCGGTATTGAAAGATGCGCTGCTTAAAATGCAAAGTTAACAAAGTAGCTATAAGTTTTACGAAAGTAAGCGGAAGAAAGATATATTTTTGCTTTAATCGGCCTTATAATTCCGCGGCAAATTTTTAACAGCTCATATTAGAGCGCTAATACATAATTTATGGGGATAATATCATGGCGGTAGAACGCACCTTATCAATCGTTAAGCCAGACGCAGTTGCTAAAAACGTAATCGGCAAAATCTACGATCGTTTCGAATCAAACGGTTTGCAAATCGTTGCTGCAAAAATGGTTCAACTTTCTCAAGAGAAAGCTGAAGGTTTCTACGCTGAGCATAAAGAGCGTCCTTTCTTTGGTGACTTGGTGGCGTTCATGACTTCTGGTCCTGTATGTGTACAAGTTCTTGAAGGCGAAGGTGCGGTTCTTAAAAATCGTGAGTTGATGGGCGCAACAAACCCACAAGAAGCTGACGCTGGTACTATCCGTGCAGATTTCGCTTCTTCAATCGATGCAAACGCTGTTCACGGTTCAGACTCTACTGAATCAGCAGCGCGTGAAGTTGCTTACTTCTTTGCTGATGAAGAAATCTGTCCTCGCGGCTAATTTCTTTTTCGCAGGTAGACAAAAGCAGGGCTCTGTTTGGGGTCCTGCTTTTGTGCGTATTAGGACATCGTATTTTAGGTGACAAACATGACTGAAGTGACAAGCACTCCGCGTAAAAATTTACTTGGAATGCCAAAAGCTAAATTAGAGGCATTTTTTGCTGAAATTGGTGAGAAGCCGTTTCGAGCCAAGCAGGTCATGCAATGGATTCATCAATATGGTGTGTCAGATTTTGATGAAATGACTAATATTTCCAAAAGCTTACGAACTAAACTTAAGGAAATTTGCGAAATTACGCCGCCCGAGGTAACTTACCAAAACATTTCTGCTGACGGAACGCGCAAATGGGTTATGCGTATGCCTGGTGGTAGCAGTATAGAAACTGTTTTGATTCCTGAGGGTAATCGCGGAACGTTATGTGTTTCATCTCAGATTGGATGTGCGTTGGACTGCAGTTTTTGCTCAACTGGCAAGCAAGGCTTTAACCGAAACTTAAGTACTGAAGAAATTGTGGGGCAGATTTTCAATGCGATTGCCTCATTCGAAGGGATTGATCGAAACAAAGAGCGTCCAGTTACAAATGTTGTGTTCATGGGTATGGGCGAGCCACTTCTAAATTTCGATAACGTCATGGATGCCGTAAATCTCATGATGGACGATCTTGCTTATGGGATTTCTAAGCGGCGTCTTACGGTGAGTACTGCGGGTGTAGTGCCTGCGATTGATAAAATGAGCGAAGTGACGGATGCAAGTATCGCGATCTCCTTGCATGCGCCAAATGATGAGTTACGAAATGAATTGGTACCTGTAAATAAAAAGTACCCAATTGACGTGCTAATGACCTCGGTAAAGAATTACCTGAGTGGATTGCCAGACAAGCGTAAAGCGACCATAGAATACACATTGCTCGCTGGCGTGAATGATCGTAAAGAGCATGCCCAACAGTTAATTGAAGTATTGAAAGGTTTGCCTTGTAAAATCAATTTGATCCCATTTAACCCGTTTCCGCATAGCGGGTATAAAAAGCCAAGCAATAACGAGGTGCGTCGTTTTCAAGAGTGGCTGACAGAGGGTGGGTACATCACGACAGTTAGAACAACTCGTGGTGACGATATAGATGCTGCGTGTGGCCAATTAGTCGGGCGCGTTGATGATCGTACTAAGCGCAGCGAACGATACATAAATCTGAGACAAATGAACGAGTAAATTTAACTATGATGAGCCGTATTATAATAATTCTCGGTTTAACAGTTTTGTTGGCTGCATGTGTGACGACAAATGATAGCTCCTTGTCTCGCAACGCAGATCCTGAGGTTGCACTTGAACGCTACGTTAATCTTGGCTTTGAGTACATCAAACGAGAAGACTTTACGCGGGCGAAGAAACATCTAAATAGAGCTTTAGAAATTGATGATGATAATGCGCCGGCTAATAGTGCTCTTGGCCTTATTTATTCTCGTCAGGGCGATAAAGAAATCGCCGAAAAAATGTTCAAGAAGGCAATTGCAGCGGATTCAACGTATACGCGCGGCCGCACTTACTATGCAGCGTATTTATTTACGGAAGGACGTTTTGAGACAGCGCTGGAGCAATTTTTAATCGCGGCGGAAGATACTACATTCCCTTCTAGAAGTCAGTTGTATACCAATATCGCTTTGTGTCAGATTCGCCTCGATAATCCTGATGCAGCAATCTTAGCTTACGAGCGCGCTTTGCAGCTTGATCGATTTAACTCGAACGCATTAGCTGGAATGACAGAGTTATTGCTCACCAAGAACGACTTTAAACGTGCGCAGTTTTACTACAATCGACTTGTGAATCAAATTGCACAACAGGCGTTGACTCACTCGGCTCAGACCTTGTGGCAAGGCGTACGTATTGCCAAACATTTTAATGCTGTAAAGCAGGCCGAAAGTCTAGCTGCACTTTTGCGTGAGTTATATCCAGACTCACAAGAATATAAAAACTACCTAAGTCTATATTTCGGTAAATAAGCATGAGTGAACAAGAAGAAGTCCAAGAAATTACTCATCCCGGACCTATTCTCAGGGCGGCAAGAGACGAACTTCGTTTGTCGATCGATGAGGTGGCAAGTCAGCTTCACTTGCGTCCAAGTGTTGTCGCAATGATCGAATCCGAAAATTATCATGATTTTTCCAGCGATGTCTTTTTGAAAGGGTATTTTCGATCTTACTGTCGTTTAGTTGGTTTGCATGAAGAGCGCATGGTGGAATTGCTTGAAAGACAGCTCACAGTCATCGTGGAAGAAAAGAGGCAGCTAGACAAGCAGCAAGCTGACGAAAAGCTCAAAGCAAAACGTATTCATTTGATGAAATTGACTGGTGTTGCAGGGTCGATTGTGGTGGTTTGCGCTTTACTGGTCTGGACCTTGATTGGTAGTGAGAATGAGCATGAGCTTGAACAGCGTTCAGATAGTTCGTTGGAAAGTCCAGGGGCGGTTGTTGAACCCCCGGCAGCGCCGGAGGAAGTGGCGGAAGAGAATGATTCAGTAGAGCTTGTGTTAGTTGATGAGAAACAGTCCGCTGCTGAAACCTTAGGCGAAACGTCTGCAGTAACTGATGTAGCTATTCAATCATCGAATCTAGATGCAGAAGATCAGTCTTCTGAAAGTCAGCCTGTGGATGAAGTTTCAGCGCTTTCAAATCAAGATCAACCTCAAGTCAGAGGGACAATTTCAATCACTTTTACAGGTGACTGTTGGTTTGAAATATATGATGACCAAGATAATCGTATCAGCGCTGATTTGATGCGTGATGGTCGTAAGTTTGACTATGAATTTTCAACGGCACTTCGCGTTGTTCTTGGCGATGCAAGTGTTGCGCAAGTGTTCGTAAACGATGTCCAGTACGATATTTCGTCCTATGTCAGCACAACTGGACGCGCAGAATTTACTGTAGAGTAGAGTTATGAAGTTTGAGTCGCCGATAAAGCGAAGAGTTTCCCGTCAAATTATGGTGGGTGATGTGCCTGTGGGCGGAGATGCTCCGATTGCAGTGCAAAGTATGACGAATACTGAGACCACCGACGTCCAAACGACGCTCGGGCAAATTCAAGAATTAGCCGATGCGGGGGCGGACATTGTTCGGGTATCAGTCCCAACGATGGATGCCGCCGAGTCATTTAAGTTAATCAAGCAAGGCTCGCCAGTACCTTTAGTTGCAGATATTCATTTTGATTACAAAATTGCACTTAAAGTTGCTGAATATGGGGTCGATTGTTTACGTATCAATCCCGGAAATATCGGTAAAGAAGAACGTATTCGTGAGGTCATTGCGAGTGCTAAAGACCACGGGATTCCAATCCGAATTGGTGTGAATGCAGGGTCGCTAGAGAAAGACTTGCAGAAGAAGTACGGCGAGCCAACGCCTGCTGCGCTTGTTGAGTCTGCGATGCGTCATGTCGAGATTTTGCAGAGACATAATTTCGATAACTTCAAGCTGAGTTTAAAAGCGTCTGATGTGTTCATGACGGTTGCAGCATATAGAGAAATCGCTCGATTGATTGATCAGCCATTGCACTTGGGTATTACAGAAGCGGGCGGTTTTAGGGCTGGAGCGGTTAAGTCTGCAGTTGGTCTTGGCATGCTTTTAATGGATGGTATTGGCGATACGCTTCGTGTTTCGCTGGCAGCAAATCCTGTTGAAGAAGTCAAAGTCGGTTATGACATTCTTAAGTCTTTAAAGCTTCGTTCAAAAGGTATCAATTTTATTGCTTGCCCTAGTTGCTCGCGACAAAACTTCGATGTCGTTAAGACAATGAATGAGCTTGAAACACGTCTCGAAGATATTTCAACGCCGCTCGATGTTGCCATTATTGGATGTGTTGTTAACGGTCCTGGTGAAGCTAAAGAAGTAGATCTTGGGTTAACTGGTGGATCTCCGAACAATCTCGTTTATGTCGATGGCAAACCAGATCATAAGCTTTCAAATGATGACTTGGTTGATCAGTTAGAAAAACGTATCCGTGCGCAAGCTGAAGCTAAGCAGGCGCAAGAAGAAAATGTTATTGCGAAAGCTTAGTTTCGCGTTTTAATAAAAGGTTTATTTGTGGCAAAGATTCAAGCTATCCGTGGAATGAATGATTTACTTCCCGGCCAATCGTCAAAATGGCAATACCTCGAAAATATCGTCTCTGACTTATTGAGTAAGCATGGCTATCAAGAGATTCGTATGCCGATTGTCGAGCAAACCGAGTTGTTTAAACGCTCGATTGGTGAGGTCACGGATATCGTTGAAAAGGAAATGTATACCTTTGAAGACCGCAATGGCGATAGCCTGACTTTGCGTCCGGAGGGCACGGCGTGTTGTGTTCGTGCAGCGGAGCAACACGGCTTGCTTTTTAATCAAACGCAGCGCTTGTGGTATCAGGGACCTATGTTCCGTCACGAACGTCCTCAAAAAGGTCGTTATCGCCAGTTTCATCAGATTGGTGTTGAGTGTTTTGGGTTTGAAGGTCCAGATATCGACGCAGAACTTATTGCGTTGACAGATCAATTATGGAAAAAACTAGGAATCCGTGACTCGGTAGAGCTTCAGATTAACTCCTTAGGTTTGCCCGAAGAGCGTTTGGCATTCAAATCTGCTCTTGTGGTTTATTTATCTGATTTCAAAGACCAGCTTGATGAAGATAGTGTTCGGCGTCTTGATACAAATCCTTTGAGAATTTTGGATTCAAAGTCTGAGCAGACTCAAAAAATACTTGAGCAGGCGCCTGTTCTCACAGACTTCTTCGGTGAAGATTCGAAAAAGCACTTTGCAGAATTAACGGCATTTTTGGATGGTTTAGGTATTCGCTATGTAGTGAATCCTAAATTAGTACGTGGCCTAGATTACTACTCGAATATGGTGTTCGAATGGGTTACCGATGCGCTTGGTGCGCAGGGTACGGTGTGTGCGGGTGGTCGTTACGATGGCTTGGTAAAACAGCTTGGTGGAAAGGGTTCTCCTGGCGTTGGTTTTGCGATGGGTGTAGAGCGTCTTGTTCTTCTGCTCGAAGAGCTTAAGGTATTCCCTGAAGAGCTTGATGTGGTTGCGGATGTTTATATTGTCGCCGCAGGTGATGGTACTCAAATTAAAGCCTTCGAATTAGCAGGTCACTTGCGATCTGAAGGTGGTCTTCGTGTGTTGCAAAATATGGGGCAGGGCTCGTTCAAATCTCAAATGAAAAAAGCGGACAAGTCTGGTGCGCGCTATGCGGTTATTCTTGGCAGTAACGAAATTGATACCGACACAGCTTTGGTTAAGCCTTTAAAGAGTGATGAAGAACAAAAAAGCGTTGCTCAAAGTGATTTGATTAAATACATCGTTGTTTGAATGCAGTAAACTACTGCGCGGCTGATTAGCTGCTAATAAGAAATTGAGTTAAGTGGAGTAATTTGTGGACGAGTTTAAGACCGAAGAAGAACAAATCGCAGCGATTAAAAACTGGTGGAAGAATAACGGTAGTTCTGTGTTGCTAGCCGTTGTTGCTGCTCTTGCAATTGTATTTGGTTATCGTGCATGGCAAAACAACGTAGAGAATGATAAAGCGACAGCCTCTGCGTTATATCAGCAGTTGGTTAGCATCTCTACCCAGCAAGCAGGCTTAGGCGACGACCAGTCAGCTAGCTTTATTGCGAACGAGCTTAAAGAGAAATTTATAGATTCTGAATATGCGCGTTTTGCAGCATTGTTCTTGGCGAAACAAGCCGTGACTGCCAAAGATTACGATACTGCGCTTGCAGAACTTGATTTCGTTTTAGAATCAAATGAAGACCCGCGTACGATCCACATCGTTAATGCACGTAAAGCTCGCATTCTATCAGCGAAAGGTGAGTATGAAGCTGCGCATGCTTTACTCGATGCATCAGATGAAGCATTCGCCCCTGCATATCTTGAAATTAAGGGCGATATCTACATTCTTCAAGGTGATCGCGAGTCAGCAAAAGAAAGTTATCTAGCGGCGTTTGATATGGTGAAAGATGCGCCACAACGAGCACCACTTTTAGGTGTCAAATTGTCTGACTTGGGTGTGGACACACAGAGCCTTTAGTCACCTTCATGGATCATAGTATGACAAAGAGACTTATACAGTGTCTTGGCTTGAGCGCGGTTTTTACCGCGCTTTTTGCTTGTAGTTCTGACACTGGAAACATTCCTACAGAATTAACACGTATTGAAAACCCGATTTCTGTTGATAAAGCGTGGGACGCTGATGCAGGTTCTGGTGATGATGAATTACAACTACAGCTAGAGCCCTTCGTTAGTGGGCCCAGCGTATTCACAATCGACATAGATGGTGAATTACAATCTCGCTCCACAGAAACTGGTCGTTTAGAGTGGGAAGTAGATTTAGATCGCAGGGTTAGTGGCGGTGTGTCGGGAGATAGTCGCCAGCTCTATGTGAGTACGTTCCAAGGGCAACTTATTGCTTTATCTCGTAGCAATGGCCAAGAATTGTGGCAAGCGCGATTAAGTTCAGAAGCACTGAGTGTTGTAGCAAGCGACGGGTCTACGGTAGTTGTGCATGCCAGCGATGGGAAGGTATTTGGGATTAACGCTGATACTGGAGCACAAAGGTGGCGTTATGATAGCGATACGCCAGTTCTTTCTCTGCGCGGCACATCTTCTCCTTTAATTAGCGGTGACTCAGTATATGTGGGTCTCGCTAATGGGGCCTTGATCGGTATTGCGATTGATTCGGGTCGTAAGCAATGGTCTGTTAACTTGGGAACACCAAGCGGACGCACTGAGCTTGAACGTCTAGTAGATGTCGATGGAACTTTTGTCTTAAGCGGAAGAACACTTTATGCAACCGCTTATCAAGGCGACTTGAAAGCCATCAGTCTTACTACTGGTGAAACCTTGTGGTCGATGGCCTTATCCTCTTATTCAGGCGTAGGGGTGTCCGAAGATGGGAATACTATTATTTCTGCAGATTCCGACGGAAGAGTTTTTGCGGTCGAGGCATCGACAGGCAAAGAGCTTTGGGAAACGGAAAAACTTCTATACCGACGTTTAGGTGCTGTTACGACAATTCTAAATTATGGAGTGGTCGCTGATTTTGAGGGTTATGTTCATTTTCTTGATTTAAGCAATGGCGAACTTGTAGGGCGTGTTCGCCCCGATAGTGATGGCGTATTAGGACGCATCAAAGTCGTTGAATCCACACTCTACGTCTATACTCGTTCTGGCGATCTGTACACCTACGAATTAAATCTTTAAGCGGAATACGATTAAATGGTTCCTGTAATAGCTCTTGTAGGGCGACCAAATGTTGGGAAATCAACTCTCTTTAACCGGATGACAAAGTCGCGCGATGCGATTGTTGCTGACTATCCGGGGCTGACTCGTGACAGAAAATATGGCGAGGGTCACCATGGCGATAAGAAGTATATCGTTATTGATACGGGTGGTTTGACGGGAGACGAAGAAGGCATCGATATGGCGATGGCCGAACAGTCATATCTTGCGATTGAAGAAGCGGATTTGGTTCTGTTTGTTGTATCAGCAAGAGACGGCTTAACGCCCGCCGATGAGATCATTGCGAAGTCGATACGACAGTCAGGTAAGCCGTGCGAACTTGTCGTAAATAAAGTTGATGGGTTGAGTCAAGACGCAGTGGAAGCTGATTTTTATAAGCTTGGTATAGGAACCCATCACTTAACTGCAGCCTCACAAAATCGTGGAATCACGTCTTTGACTAGTGAGATTATCGATAACTTTCCAGAAGCTGATGAGGTGGAAGACCAAGAGCCTCATGGTTGTAGTATCGGAATCATTGGTCGTCCTAACGTTGGTAAATCAACCTTGGTGAATCGCTTACTGGGGGAAGAACGTGTCGTTGTTTTCGATATGCCTGGTACAACGCGAGACAGCGTTTATATTCCTTACGAACGTAGAGAGAAGCCCTACACCATAATCGATACTGCAGGTGTTCGTCGCCGAAAAAATGTAAAAGAGACGGTTGAGAAGTTTTCAATTGTAAAAACACTGCAGGCGATCGCTGACTCCAACGTAGTGGTATTAGTGATCGATGCTCGTGAGGGAGTTGTTGAGCAAGATCTTCATCTACTTGGCTTTGCAATGGATGCTGGACGCGCGATTGTTATTGCTGTCAATAAATGGGACGGCATGACTGGTGAAGAAAAAGACGCTGTAAAAAATGAGCTCTCTCGCCGATTAGTCTTTATGGATTATGCAAATACACACTTTATTTCTGCGAAGCACGGAAGTGGTGTGGGTGACATGTATAAGTCTATAGATCAGGCATACAAGTCAGCATTTGCTAAATGGCCAACAAAACGACTGACAGAACTGCTTCAAGATGCAGTAAGCGATCATCAGCCACCTGTTGTTCGTGGACGTAGAATCAAATTGCGTTTCGCGCACCAAGGCGGTTCAAACCCACCTGTTATTGTTGTTCATGGTTCTAAAACCGATGACTTGCCAGATAGCTACAAGCGATACTTGGAAAATACGTTCAGAAAAGTATTGAAAGTAAAAGGTACGCCGATTCGTTTTGATTTTAAATCGAGCGAGAATCCGTTTGCGAATCCTACTAATAAGTTATCGGCAAAAGACAAAGTCAAAGCGAATCGCAAGAATGAAGCGAAGGCGTTTGAAAGTCGCCGCTCTAAGAAAAATCGAAGAGGTTCGAAGGGTAAACGATGACGAAAATAGCATTAGTTACAACCGGCGGTACGATAGATAAAGATTACTTTGATGCGCTTAGCGATTATAAAGTTGTTGAGTCAATCATCCCGGAATTGTTGGCCCGTATTGGGTCTGGCGTTGAAGTTGAACAGCATGAGATTTGTCGCAAAGATAGTTTAGAGTTAACGGACGACGACCGCGCGGCGCTGAAGGCGTGCATAGAAAGTCTTGGATGTGACAAAGTGCTTGTGACACATGGTACAGACACGATGGTCGACAGTGCTCAGGCGCTTGGTGATATGCCTGGAAAAACGATTGTTTTTACGGGAGCTATGCGTCCAGCACGTTTTCTTGATAGCGATGGTCTCTTTAACGTTGGTGTGGCGTTAGGTGCGCTACAAAGCAAGGAAAGCGGTATTTTCATCGCAATGACGGGCCAAGTATTTACGCCTGATGCGGTGAAAAAGAATCGCGCAGCGCAACGTTTTGAAAGTACGAGTGAATAATAAAGCTGTTTGCCCGTCTTGCGGTAACGAAAACAAATGCGGTATGGCTGCGCTGGACGCGGAATCGAATCTTTCGCAAGTGAGATGTTGGTGCTTACCTGAAGGTGGTTTTGATTTGGATTCAGTGAACGCTGAGTCAGTGTCGGGTGCTCAGCACTTGTCTTGTTATTGCAACCAGTGCTTAAAAGATAAGAAAGTTGTTGAAGGCAATAGTGTAATCACCGAATAAGGTCGGTACACTGCGTCTACAATCAAGAAGGGGGGGAGCAGGGAAATGAAAGTGCTTATTGGCGTTGCCATAGCAGGCGCAGTTGGCGCACTGTTACGTTTCGGTGTCACTCTTCTTGTCGGCCAGCGTTTTTTCCCTTGGGCGACTCTTTCCGTCAATGTTGTTGGGTCGTTTTTGATGGGAGTAGCTTATGTTGCGATTGTCGAAAAAGCTATTATTCACCCAGACTTGAAACCTGTCATTATGGCGGGAGGCCTTGGTGCTTTCACGACCTTTTCCGCGTTCTCTCTAGAGGTGTGGGCTTTCATTGAGAAAGGTGCGCTTTCGTATGCGCTACTTTATATTTTTAGTTCAGTGTTGTTGTCTATTACGGCACTGTGGTTGGGTATCGTAATTAGTCGTTACTGCCTCGCATAAAGAATTGAACAAAATTAAACGAAGTTGATTAGTCATGTTAGATCCAAAACTTATTCGTAGCGACGCTCAAGCAATTGCAGAGCGCCTTAAAATCAAAAAATATGAGCTTGATGTAGCCGGATTTGAAGCTTTAGAAGAAAGACGTAAAGCGATTCAAGTGGAAACTGAGACCTTGCAAAGCGAGCGTAATGCCCGTTCGAAGGGAATTGGTAAAGCTAAAGCGGCCGGCGAAGATATTGCACCACTAATTGCTGAAATGGATAAGATGGGCGCTGCTTTAGAAGAGAAAAAAGCCGAGCTTAAAGTTCTTCAAGATGAGATAAATGCGTTGTTAGCTGGAATGCCAAACATTCCTGACGAAGAGGTTCCTACTGGTAACGACGAAAATGATAACGTCGAAGTCGCTGTTTGGGGCGAACCAACTACGTTTGATTTTGAAGTGAAGGATCATGTTGCGTTAGGCGAAGGCTTGGGCAAATTAGATTTCGAAACAGCAAGTAAGCTAACCGGATCGCGCTTTGTATTGATGCGTGGCGCCTTAGCTAAATTACATCGTGCTCTTGCTCAATTTATGCTTGATACGCATACCGAGACTAATGGCTATGAAGAGCTATACCTGCCGTACATCGTCAATGACGAGTCTTTGTACGGTACCGGTCAGTTGCCAAAATTTGCAGAAGATTTATTTAAGCTCCATGCAGATAGAGAGTTTTATCTGATTCCTACTGCAGAGGTTCCTGCGACAAATATTGTTCGTAATGAAATTGTTGAAGAAGCTGAGCTACCATTACAATTCGTGTGTCATACACCTTGTTTCAGAAGTGAAGCAGGTTCTTATGGGCGTGATGTGCGAGGTATGATCCGTCAGCATCAATTCGATAAAGTTGAACTCGTTCAGGTAGTAAAACCAGAAGATTCTGACGCCGCGCTTGAAACCTTAACGTCGCATGCCGAAGGTATTCTTCAGGCTTTGGAGCTTCCTTATAGAAAAGTGATGCTTTGTGGTGGTGATTTAGGTTTCTCAGCGGTAAAAACCTATGACTTGGAGGTTTGGTTACCAGGTCAGCAGGCTTATCGTGAAATCTCGTCATGTAGCAACACGCGTGACTTCCAAGCTCGTCGCATGCAAGCGCGTTACCGTGACCAAGCTAGCGGGAAGCCGGCATTGGTGCATACCCTGAATGGATCAGGTTTAGCGGTAGGTCGTACCATGATTGCGGTACTTGAAAACTATCAGCAAGAAGATGGTTCGATTAAAGTGCCAGAAGCACTTAAATCATACATGGGTAATATCGACGTTATTCGCTAAGAGACGCTCTTATGAACTGGCTTCCGTTGTATTTTAAGCCGCAAGGGCAGTCAGTTCTTGTCTTTGGTAGTGGTGACGTTGCGACTAGAAAAGTTCGATTTCTACAACGAACAGAATTTCCGATTACCGTAATTAGTATTGATGAGACTGCTAAGGATAGGTTTACTGAGTTTGAATCGGTGGATGTTATTCATAGTACAGGCCTTGATTCTCTTAGCTCTCAATTGTTTGAAAACGTTATTTTTGCAGTTGCGGCATCTGAAGATCATAGCGCTGACGTCTTTTTTGCTCAGCAGGCTCGCCAAGCTGGTATCCCAGTTCATGTGGCACATTCCATAGACGATAGTGATTTTTTGCTTCCTGCTGTAATTGATCGAGGCCCGATATCGGTCGCGGTATCGAGTGCAGGTCAGCATCCTACCTTAACTCGCCTTGTTCGTAATCGTATCGAATCCGTATTGCCGGCAAGGCTCGAAGCTTTGGCTGAGCTAGCATTACGCTATAAAGATAAGGTACGAGAAAAGCTCTCAACTAATAATGCCCGTCGTGCTTTTTGGGAGCGTCAGCTAGAAGGTCGTGTTGCAGATCTTGTATACAGTGGACGTGATGAAGACGCGGAGCGTTTGTTACTAGAGAGCTTAGATAGCATAGCGAGTTCCACGCAGGGCGTTGGAGAAGTTTATCTCGTTGGTGCAGGGCCTGGTGATCCTGATTTACTTAGCTTTAGAGCATTGCGGTTGATTAGACAGGCAGACGTCGTGTTATTTGATCGTCTTGTGTCGCCCCAAATACTCAACCTAGTTCGCCAAGACGCGGATATGATAGATGTCGGTAAGCGGCGTTCTCATCATACGATGCAACAGGAAAGTATCAACGAATTGCTAGCTAAACTCGCCAAACAAGGTAAACGTGTTCTTCGCTTAAAAGGCGGAGACCCCTTTATATTTGGGCGAGGTGGGGAAGAGATCGAAACGCTCTCAGAGCATGGCGTTCCATTTCAAGTTGTTCCGGGTATTACTGCAGCTGCAGGGTGTGCGAGCTATTCGGGAATTCCATTGACGCATCGAGATCATGCTCAATCTGTGCGTTTTGTGACTGGGCATTTGAAGAATAATAGCTCGGAGTTAGATTGGCCTAGCCTTGTCGCTGAACAGCAAACGCTCGTATTCTATATGGGCTTGGTCGCTTTACCTCAAATTGCAGAAGGTCTAGTGAATCAAGGCATGTCGCAGGATATGCCTGTGGCAGTTATTTCACGCGGAACCTTACCAGATCAGCGTGTATTGATTAGCTCTCTGTCTCGCGTAGCGGCAGACGTTACGGCTGCTGAGCTTAAAGCTCCAACGATTATTATTATTGGTACTGTCGTGAATCTTCACGAAAAGTTGGGATGGCAGTCTTAACTAAGTGTGTAATTGTGTGAATCGAAATGTAGCGAATTGTTTTTCATTGCTGCGCTTCACGCGCCCTAAGATAACCATGACCGACTGAAACTGACATTAAGTGTCATAATGAATCTAGTAGTAACACTGTTAGGCACATTATGAACATCATTCCTAAATCTGCAATTCGTATCCTAGAGTTGCAAAACGTATCTCTCCCGAGCGTCGGCTTGAACGAGCCTCAAACCACAATTAATAAGGTCAGCAAATCAAAAGGATTGCTATCCCGTTTTTCGAAATCAAAACAAAAGTCTACAACTGCCCTTGATAAGAGAAGCCAGCAGCATAGTTTTGAGGTCGCGAGCTGGCTGAGGTTTGGCTTTTCGGAGGAGTCTCGCTTGGTTACGCTGTGTCTATCTTATTCCGATTCTAGTGGCGATTATGTAGCCCTGGTCGAAGAGCAAAGTGTAAACGATAAGGCAAGTACAATGATGTCTGCCGTTATTGATTTGCAAACCAAAGGTCCGATACAAAAACTGGCAGTAGCTTGTGCGGGGTTAAAAGTTGAAGATCGCTGTTATATAGAAGATTTAACGATAAAAAGAATAACTCAAGAACAAAAAATTAGTGCATAGAGAGGTTAAGCGCTGCTGAGATAATGAAAGCAGCGCTTGAGATGCTTAGCGTGTAGGAAGAACGTCCTTCAATTTCGCATGCATATCTAGAATAGCTTTCTCTGTAGTTTCCCAATCAATACAACCATCTGTCACAGATACGCCGTATTCCAGCTCTTCTAAGTTTTCAGGAATTGATTGATTCCCGAAATTAATATTACTTTCGATCATCAATCCAATGATTGACTTGTTACCGTCAATAATTTGATTCGTAGCGTCTTGCATTACCAGTGGTTGCAATGCTGGATCTTTGTTTGAGTTTGCATGGCTACAATCAATCATAATATTGCTTGCCAGATTTGCTTTCTCTAGAGCTTGTTCGCAGAGCGCAACGTTCACGGAATCGTAGTTTGGCTTACCGCCGCCGCCACGCAATACAACGTGTGCGTATGGGTTACCTTTTGTACGTACAATTGAACATTGGCCTTCATGGTTGATTCCCAGGAAGCTATGAGGGTGTGCGACTGATCCAAGTGCATTGATTGCTACACCAAGTCCACCATCTGTTCCGTTTTTAAAGCCAATAGCAACAGACAGACCAGAGCTCATTTCACGGTGTGTCTGCGATTCAGTTGTTCTTGCTCCGATTGCAGACCAAGAGATTGTGTCTTGAAGGTATTGCGGAGAAATCGGATCAAGCGCTTCTGTAGCAGTCGGTAGGCCGATTTCTGCGATGTCGATCAGAAGCTTACGACCAATATGAAGACCATCTTCGATTTCAAATGAATCGTTTAGATGTGGGTCATTGATCAATCCCTTCCAGCCAATCGTTGTGCGTGGCTTTTCAAAATAAACGCGCATGACTAGGTAAATAGTGTCGCTTACTTTGTCTGCCAATTCTTTTAGCCTTAGGGCGTAATCTTTGGCAGCATCAATGTCATGAATTGAACAAGGACCGACAACAAGGAAGATACGCTTGTCTTTGCGATCAAGGATATTATTGATCGTTTCGCGACCTTCAGTGACAACTTCTTTCGCTTTCTCGGTAAGAGGGATGTCTTGCTTTAGTTGTGCGGGAGTAATAAGGAGTTCTTGGCTCGCAACATTTATATTATCTAATTCAGCGCTCATTTATTTAACCTACTGATATCGTTTCGTTTCCGACAGGTTATTGTTTTAACAACAGAAAGTTTGTCTTTGTGGGCACGATGTTGACCTAAACGTTAATGCTTTGCAACGACATAGCGAATGTTCCGTGAAACATTATGAAAAAACCTGTGATTATCGATAACCTTTTGAACATCGCTGTCTATACTTTTGTTATTCAAAACAAAAACAAGCTTCGGTAAAGGAATATATGATTAGGTATTACAGTGATGACGAGCGGCGCCGCGAAGCACGGATGTATCGCAGTGGCGAAATCTTTGTTGAACTCGTTGCACCGACACCAGATGAAACTTCGAGCCCTGAAATTGTTCGCTGTGAAGTGCTGGACATCTCTGCAACGGGCGCTCAGTTGCTAGCCGACGATTCAATGAAAGTCGGAGCGATTCATACGCTTGTGATCGATCTTGATGAATATGACAAAAACTATCGACTAGCAGGAGAAGTCCGTTGGGTACGTACCCATAATGACGGCTTTCTTATAGGTTTTGAGTTTTTGGATTCTGAACAAACAGGTATTGATGATTGGAAGGGCTTGCTCGCTAATTTCTTAAATTAACGAGCGGTGTGCTTTTACTTATTGCTCGTCAGTCATTTCTGGTAAGCCATCACCAAATAAGGCTTCTTTATCACCTACAGAATTAACCGCATCTTGTAAGGTGAAGGAATCGCGGCCTAAGCCTTCGAGAGTCGGCAGAGGTTCGTCGTTTATGAAAGCAATTAAGTCATAGGCAGAGTCTTCTGCATGCTCTTCCATCGCCAAATGCCCGATTCCTTTATACTCAACCATCATTGCATTTGGAACTTCTTCCACCCATCTCTCGGCGTGCTCGAAGTCACCCCATTTGTCTTTATTTCCCCACATAATTAGAGCGCGATTTTCAATGTTACTCAGAGTCTCTTGAGTTCCGTACTCCATCAGCTCGCGCGCTAGGCTGGCGTGACGTACATTTGTCGCATGCGCTCCTGGGCCTTGCAAAAGATGGATGTAACGCTGGAGGGTGTCGGGGGTGATTTTTTCTGGATTGGCGTAAAAATCATCTACCATTGTGGTAACGATCGTTGATGGTTGAAAATACTCGGAAAGTAGGCCTGTATTATCTAAGTATCGGACCATGAAAGGGGGCTCTTGCTGCATGCCAAGAGGCGATACCAAAGTAAGAGTTTTTACTTTATTTGAGTTGTCTATAGCGTAACGTGCAGCTAAATATCCGCCGTAAGAAGCACCGACTAAATGAAAGTTTCGGAGCTCGAGATCTTCAATTAGGTAGGTGAGGGTATGACTCAGGTAATCACGACTTAAGTTTTCAGGACATAGATCTTCTGGTGAGCGAATGCAGCGTGGTGCCCCCGTTAAACCTGAGCCAGGTAAATCAATCGCGATAACACGAAATTCTTGGCGAAGTATTTCGACCCAGCGGTTCCATGTGTGAACAGAGGAAAGCTCGCCATGGATAAGGACAATGGTATCGCCTTCGCCTACATCACGAAAATGCACAGGTAAGCCAAAGTCATTATCGCGATAGTCTGAGTCAGGATAGGTATAGCGGGAAGTGATGTACCAATCAGGTAATTCCGAAAAACCTAGAAAACTAGTCAGAGAAGTCGAGGATTTAGATGCACCCTTCATATTCGTACACGCGCCAAGCAATACAATGCTCAAAGTGACTAGCGCAACTTTTAAAATGCGAAACATACGCAGTTGTTTCTCTCTAACTTCCCAGTAAAACCGTAAGCATACGCAAACTAGCAGACTATTCAGTGAACTAGTGCTGTTTACGTTAGCTAACTTAGTTAGGCATCGTCCAAAGGATGCATAGCGGTGGTATTAAATCCGCCATCAACGAACAAAATCTCTCCACTAATTCCACTCGCTAAGTCGCTACACATAAATGCAGCCGCATTAC
>NZ_LWFI01000910.1:0-846 GCF_001635735.1 Oleiphilus sp. HI0067 | reverse complement strand
ATTGTAATTGTTTGCACATCGCCTTGGGCTAAATGATTGTAGCTGCTGTGACTGGAGTCAAAGCTATAGCTACCATCTTGTTTCAGCACAAAACCGTCGACACTCGGGGAAGAAAAGCTAACTCGGTCGTGGTTATCTATTTCATGGACAAAGATTGTTCCTGTTGTTAGCGTCGTATCGCCTTCATGTGCTGCTTGAGCTGTAATAGAGGTGATCTCCGGCGCATCGTTAGTGCCCGTCACGTCAATCGTTATCGTTTGCTGTACCGGTGTGCCGCTGCTGTCTGTGGCCGTGACAGTAAAGTGTTCTGTCACCTGTTGATTGGCATCTAGGATATCTGTCGCATGGCTTGTATTGTCCAGTTGATAATGCCACTGTCCCTGTTGATCAATACTCAACTGACCATAGCGGCCCTGCCCCTGAACCACTTGCCAGCTGAGGGTATCGCCCGTGTCTGGATCGGTTACGTTTAACGTACCAGTGGCATCGGCATTGCCACTGGTTCCATCGCCCGCCTCTATTACAGCACCGGTGCTAGTCCCCGCAATTACCGGCAAGTCATTGCTGCCGGTCAAGGTAATATTAAGTTGATGTGCAGTGCCGTCTGCCGTGTGAACGGTTAATAATTCATGCTCTACTTGTCCTGCTAATAGCGATTGAGACTTGGCTCCGTCAAGTGTGTAAGACCAGTTACCACTTACATCAATATGTGCAGTACCAAATGTGCCCACAATCGTTTCTGGTTTAAAGCTAGACTCGCCATCATCTTTATCAACGATATGTAATTGGCCGGTTGTTAATTGACCACTATCTTCAACCACTTGTCCTGTCGACACGCCACTAATC
>NZ_LWFI01000909.1:0-842 GCF_001635735.1 Oleiphilus sp. HI0067 | reverse complement strand
ATAGCAGAGACCGGAACACTTTGCTTGGTAGCAAATGAAGGAAATGGTCGCATATCGACCGGCGTACCAGATATTCACGTTGCGTTAATGGGACTTGAAAAAGTTATTCCTTCATTCGCAGAACTGCCAACCTTGCTCAAATTACTGACTCGTTCAGCAACGGGTCAGATTATGACAACCTACCTCAACATGATCAGTTCACCACGCAAAGATCAAGAGCTAGACGGTCCGTCACAATTTCATCTCGTAATTATTGATAACAAGCGCAGCGCTATGTACCAAGATGATGTACTTCAGGAAACGCTCACCTGTATACGAGGTGGCGCATGCATGAATCATTGTCCCGTATACACAAGAATCGGTGGCCACGCATATGGAAGCACTTATCCAGGTCCAATCGGACAAATCGTCACTCCACAAATAGAAGGAATAGAACACGCGGGAGATCTTCTTGATGCATGTTCTTTAAACGGAGCTTGCGGTGAAGCTTGCCCTGTTAGCATAGACTTACCTGTACTCATCAGAGAGCTCAGGAACAAGCAGACTTCTCTCAAACCTCCACATCGAGTGATATGGAATATATGGCGCCAATTTTATCGTTCGACGAAACGACACGCGCTACTCTCTAAATTCGTTAGTTTGTGTTCACGCTTACCAATGCCAACACCGAAAGCTTGGAGCAACACGCGCACCTTTCCCAAACCCGCCCCCGAGAGCTTCTCGACACTTATAAAAAACAAAAAGAGAATGAGCGTGAATCAGAGTAAAGCAAATTTCTTAAATCGCTTACGCGTATCGCAACAAATGATCGAAAGTACTGAAAGCGAAACTGAAAAGAAATC
>NZ_LWFI01000908.1:0-1034 GCF_001635735.1 Oleiphilus sp. HI0067 | reverse complement strand
CAGGTACTGATGGTCTTACTTTTGACATCACGCTAGGTCAGTCTTCTTCAAACGGTATGACTTTCGTACCAGCAATGATCGACAACGGTGAAGCGGCACTATCTCTTACAGGTGTTACGCTACAGGCAGCTCACCAGTTGACGCTTGGTGGTACTTTGACAGTTGATAATGCAACGACTGCAGCGGCAGCGGCAGCTACTGCGACCTCAATCGATTACGATGTTTCTGTTGTATACAACTAAGCACTAGTTGTAGAGAAACATATAAAAGGCGCCTTGGGGCGCCTTTTTTTGTTGTACTGCACGATCAAAATCTTATCTGAAAAATTCTTTCTTCAAAGGCTGATCGGCAAAGCTTTGTTGTCCGACTTGTATTGCCTAGCCTTATCTTATTTTTTCCAGTGTTACTTCGTCATTAGGGCTAAAAGTTGAAGTCTAGGCACCTGAAAGTTTTATCGCATCGCCTGTGTAAGGTATTGATATAGATATCGAAATTGATCAATGAATGATCGGTATTTACGTGTGTCTTTAAGTTTGAAACACGTATCAAACATCACGTAACACTTTGCTACAAAACGGCCTGTTTTTCGGCGTACAAGTTCTGTGATCTAGCTAAGCTGAAATTAAGCGCAAACGAAATGCAAAACATTTTAAAAAACGCGCTGCTTACAACGTGACGAAATATCTAATCGTGATGTTGTAGAGGCCACAAGCCTCGCTTAAAGCTGCATATAAGCAGCTTGCAGTTAAGAGCAGGAAGCAAGCAGTACAAGCAGTAAGTGCGAAAGTAGTAAATATGAAAGGTCTTTCGAAAGAGAGACAAACAAGATGGCCCTAAGGTCACGATATAAAAATTTAATTCAGCAATTTCAAAACTAAATAAGTGTTCGGAGATACTATCCATGAAAAACGTATTCAAAAAAGCAGCAATCGCAACAACTCTAGTTTCAGGTCTTGGCGCAGGTATGGCTCACGCTGATACTTTCCAGGCTCTACTTCAAATCGTTGAGCCACTTCAGTTGACTGAAAATACGC
>NZ_LWFI01000907.1:0-813 GCF_001635735.1 Oleiphilus sp. HI0067 | reverse complement strand
TGATTTGACTCATAACACACTAGACCCCAAGGCTTTGCGTCGTATAGGCCTACCGTGGAGTGAAGCTCTCATAGAGCGGACGCTCATCTCCCCAAACGGTACTCTGTACGCTGCCGAATTAGCCATAGAGTTTGGCGTAGGCGTGCATTTGGCGGGTGGAACACACCATGCGCATTATGACTTTGGCTCTGGGTACTGTTTGCTTAACGATCTCGCGTTTGTGAGTCGCACTTTAGTTGCTCGAGGGCAAGTTCAACGTGTCTTGATCTTCGATTGCGATGTGCATCAGGGCGATGGTACCGCAGCCATACTGCAGGAAGATGAGCAGATATTTTGTTGTTCCGTGCATTGTGAAAAGAATTTTCCATTCCGCAAGCAGGAAAGCGATTTGGATGTCGGCCTCTCCGTTGGGATGCGTGACATGGAGTACCTCCATATCGTTGAGCAAACGCTCGTGCGGTTGCTCGAACACTTTCAACCCGACATTGTTTTATACGATGCAGGCGTTGATGTATGGAAAGGCGATGCGTTGGGGAACCTTAATATTTCGCTGGAAGGGATTCGCGCACGAGACGACTTAGTGCTTGAGCATTGTCTAGATCGAGCGATTCCAGTTGCTACAGTGATTGGTGGTGGCTACGACCGTGATCATGACGCGTTAGCTAGGCGACACGGCATTATTGTTCATGCGGCACAAGACGCCTTTGCACGCTTTGCATAGCACGCTTTCTCTGACATAGTTCTTTAAAAAATTTGCAGCAGCATATTCTCTTAGAAATAGGTCGTTATTTCTCAACTCTAAAAAAAATGTCG
>NZ_LWFI01000906.1:0-820 GCF_001635735.1 Oleiphilus sp. HI0067 | reverse complement strand
CTTTTGTAAGCACCATGTTAGGCTTTGGTGGTAGGGTCTCTATGCGGGCGTTGGAGAATAATCAGAATAAGCCCTATGAAGTGAACATCTCTTTGTTTGATGCATTGCAAGGTACAACGAAAGGGCCTGACAAGTGGGGTGTGAAACGTTTTGTTTGTGCGCATGCATTAATGTTGGGCTTAGAAGGGATTCCGGGGATTTATATCCATAGTCTGGTAGGTACTCGAAACGATTATCAGAAACTAGAACACACCAAACACAATCGTTCGATTAATCGTCATCGATGGGAATTGAGTGAGCTTGAGTCAGAATTGGCCAATGAATCGAGCACACATTCGAAGATATATCATCAAATTTCAAAGATGCTTGAGATTAGAACCAAACAAGCGGCTTTCCATCCAAACGCAACGCAGTTTACCTTGCATTTAGGGGAGTCAATTTTCGGTTACTGGAGGCAAAGTACGGATCGACGCCAAAATATATTCTGTATCTATAACATCTCAGATACAGAGCAAGACATTCATTTAAGCGAATTGAATATTACGGAGTTTGATAGTTGGGTCGATTTGCTCTCAGGTACTGTGATTACTGATATCGACGGTGTTGTAAATATGCGTCCCTACGATGCCTTATGGATTAGCAACCAAAATAGTTAAGGCTTATTTTTCTATATAAATTAGCTGCTTAGTGCAAGATTTGATGACACTGCTATAGTTATAAGAATAGTTATTTTAAAGTGCGAATCCATGAAGTATCTACAGAGTTTTAGTAAGCAGCTACGCTTCTTCCGTGAAACACATAAGCTGAGCTTGTCTGATAT
>NZ_LWFI01000905.1:0-1773 GCF_001635735.1 Oleiphilus sp. HI0067 | reverse complement strand
CACCGTCGACTTTACCGTGTCTGATGGTCAGGGTGGTACCGATACGGCCCAAGCGAATATCGTAGTTGTTCCTGTGAATGACTTCCCTGTTTCAGGTAACTTGGCGTATGCAATTGATGAGGATGGAAGTATCACACTGAGCCAAGAACAGCTCTTGGCGCAAGCGAGTGATGTGGATGGTGATACGCTCACGGCGTTGAATCTACAGACAGCCAATCCGGAACTGACGATTACAGATAATGGTGATGGGACGTTCACGCTGACACCGGCTGCAAACTTCAATGGTGATCTCGATATTAGTTTCGATGTATTTGATGGTGAAGCGACAGTTGCAGCCAATATCGATTTGACAGTGAACCCAGTGAATGATGCGCCTGTTGTAAGCGCTAATATATCAGTAACAATAGAAGAGGACGGCACGTATACACTGACGCAAGCGGAATTGTTGCAATTTGCGTCAGATGTGGATGGCGACGATCTTACAGCCATTATTGGTGATCAAGGCAGTGAGACTACGATTACTGGTACGGTCCTCGATGCTGAAACTGGTAGCCCAGTTTTTGGTGCAGACGTAACTCTGTCAGATGCAGTCGGTAATGCGACAACCGTGCAAACTGGGAACTCAGGGAACTATTCCGTCACTGGACAAGTGGCCGGTGACGGTACTTTAACAATTACGCAAGATGGTGCGATCACCAACAGTTTTAGTGTGTTAGAAGGTGAAACGATTAACGCCGGCACGATCTCGTTGTCCAGTGTGATGGACGCTGCTGATATGCGTATTGTCTTGACCTGGGGTGGCGAGTCCGGTATGCGAGATCTAGATAACCATCTTTGGTTATATGATCCTGATTCTGGCGCAGAGCTCGACCATATCTACTATCAGGATATGAGTTACGAGTTGGGCGATGCGACAATTCAACAAGATGTTGATGACACTAATGGCTACGGCCCAGAAACTATTACTGTTCCAAATTATGCTGAGGCCAACATGCATTACTCTGTGCACAACTATAGTACAGGTGCATGGGATATTGACGGCGTTGACAATGTTCAGGTTCAGGTGTTTGTTGGTAACTCTTTAGTATCAACATTCACGCCTGATCTTCCGGATAGTACGACCGGTGAGTATTGGCATGTGTTTGATATTGTTGATGGAGTAATTATTCCCTCTCAAGTTGTATCTAATCAAAGCAGCGTTACTATGCCTGATTCGGATACTGTCACTGAGGATCAATATGGTGTTTCGATTTCTGATGTGATTAATGGTTTAACTGACGATGATAGCCAACACGATAATCAACAGGGTGACGACGAATCATCATATGATGGTCAAGCAAATAATAATGATGCTTTATCAGTTAGTAATATTGAGATTACAAATGGAATTGTAATAGATAATGATGATGGAACTTATACTATCGTACCTGCTGCTGATTTTTATGGTGATTTTTCTATCAGCTACACAGTGGAGGATGGTAATGGCGGTGTAACCCCAGCTCTTGTCGACGTAACTGTAACCGGCGTGAATGATCTGCCGGTCGCGCAGGATCAGAATTTCCAGATGAACGAAGACGGGACGATCACGCTTACAGATGGGGATCTGTTGGCGGGAGCGTCGGATGTTGATGGTGATACGCTGAGTATCTCAGATGTTACATACACAGGTACGGATGGAATCTTCACCGATAATGGAGATGACACATATACCTTTGCACCGAATGAGAACTTCAATGGTAATGTCACCGTCGACTTTACCGTGTCTGATGGTCA
>NZ_LWFI01000904.1:0-2797 GCF_001635735.1 Oleiphilus sp. HI0067 | reverse complement strand
AGGTAGGGGATATCTCTCTGGCAGATTCCATTCAAAACTTGTTTGGCTTGCATTGTGTGAGGTGTCGACAAAGTCACTTGAGCTACTGCTACATCCAGCCAGAGAAAGCATGAATATTGCGAAAAAGAGGCGCTTATTAAGCGCCTCTCTACAGACTAATAGCCGAAACATATTAACGAACACTAAAGACGGTTTGTGTGACGCTGCTATGCTCTGAGCCGATCGCGACATCTAGACCGAGTGCTTCAAATATTGATGCGCATTCTGGATCGGTCGCGCCTGACATGCACCCTGGCGCTCCATCTAGATCTTGAGTCAGATCTGAATTGCTCACTAGGTTGTCGAAGTTCAGTACGATTTGTTGGCTGCTTGGATCGAAGTTTGTTAAGGCTATTTGAGGGCGATTCGGACGCGCACATGTCACGGTTTCACCGAGTTGAGGATCTCCAGAACAATTGGTGCTCCCGAGATGAAAGTTCCATGAAGAAGCTGAAAAGCCAAGGTCGCTTGGTCGAATGATTCCGCCGACTGGTGCTACGTCGAGTCGCGCAAACTTGTAACCATTTTGCCAATTCCAATGCATGCTCGTCTGATCTAATGGTGCTACGGCCGTTGCTCTATCTGCGTGATTCAATTCAGAGGGAATGCCAAGTGAAAAGGTAATGCCTGTGAACGCGACATTGGCTGGAGCGCTCACGATTCCTTCAACCTGAGTGTTTGTATTTTTCGTAGCGCCCGAACAGCTCGTATCTTTGTTCATGAAATCGAGCAAGCCCACGTTCTCGTGGTTCCAAGAGTTGTCTTCTAAGTCCAGTGCATACTCATTACTCTGATCATCTGTAAGTCTGATGTCATGCACATAGAATCTAAACTCTCTGATATCAGCATTGGTATTGTTTGTGCCTAGGCCTGTCAGTTGTGTATCGCAATCAATTGATACGTTATTGGCTTCTGCTGCAAATGCGATGGAAACATCTTGTTCTTGTAGGGCGTTGACGTTAGTAGAGCCGCCTGATGAGCAGGCAGCCAAAAGGGCGCATGTTGAGATAGCAGTAAAGTGTGAAAGTTTCATGATGCTCTTGTCCTAATAAAATGAATAAATATTGGCTTTAGGTGGAGCACAGGTCTGAATCTAGAGGATGTCTTCATCAAGCATCAAGCACAATGTATGCACGCGCATGCTTAGAAAAATAAGCAGGCTGACACTGGCTTAGCAATGAAGTTAAATCTAATTGTTGATGACTGTGCTCAAGAGAGCGTCATAGGAGGGGCGCGCGCGCGTTGAAAACTTGTTTTACGCGAAATCGCATTAATTGATCCTGAGCGGATGAAGTCTTGAGTAGGCGAGAATTGCGTGTGCGACAAGTTGCTCGCCAAATGGGCTAGGGCACCTGCCGAAAAGCTACATTGTTCATCTGCGTCGTGAACATTGTGGTTCTGTTCAGAATCACTATCTGTAATAAATACTTGTTTAATGCCTGCGTCGGCCGTACACAAGCTAACCCATGAACCATTTTCCGACAGTGAACCTGCCATTGTGCCTGTCGCGAATAAGGCTTTTTGCATAAACAGCAAAAGCACTGTCAGCACAACTTTGTACTGAAAATCGCTCTGGCGCATGGTGTTAAGGGAGAACTTCATTTTTATAGTTTTTTAAACTTAGTTCAATCTGGGTTCAAACAGACTAACGTGAAATGAAATGCGAATGCAAAATAAAAAAGTAGGAAGGCCGACATTGTCTACTGAATGTTAGGAGGCTCAATGTCGGTTTATTGGTGCATTACTTATCGAATGCGCCGAGTTCTTCAAGCTTGTCAGTAATCGCCGCAGACTCTGGACGATTTGCGATAAGTTCTTCTTTTGTTAAGCCATCTAATTCATGCGGGAATACCAGCCACTCATCGCTCTCATATAAGAAGTAATCTGGGATGCGATTAGTCTTGTTGTTCTTAGGCTTGTAGTAGGGGGTCGCAACTTTAATAGTTGGAGTGTTCTTTTTACAGCGAGCAGTAAGATCAACAATAGTTTGATCAATACTCAGACCGCTGTCGTGTACATCGTCAACAATTAACAGGTTCTGGTGGCTTTCAACGCGATTAATGAGATACGTTAAACCGTGCACTTTTACTTGTTTAGCGCGTTCGCCAATGGCCGTATAGCTCGAAGTACGAATAGCAATGTGGTCGCATTTGACGCCAAGCACTTCAAACATTTCTTGAACAGCGATGCCTACTGGAGCACCACCACGCCATACGCCTACGATGTAGTCAGGGCGGAAGCCACTTTCATAAATTTGAATTGCTAGCTTGAATGAGTCTTCAAGAAGTTGCTGGGCGCTGATAAAAGTTTTTTCCATTGTTCGTACCAAATACAAGTAATAAGTAATCGGCGCGAACTATAGCCAAAAAAGGATTAACTTTCATTAGAAATAAAAAAGGTCGGGTATTCCCCGACCTTATAGTACTGATCTAATGTCGCACTTAGTTAGTGCTGAGAATAACTGAATCGATCAAATGGATCGTACCATTGCTCGCTTTAATATCAGTTTCGATTACTTTAGCGCCTTCAATCAGCAAATCACCATTTGAAATTTCTACTGACACTGATGAACCTTCTCGAAGTGTTGCAACGTCAGAGCCATTAGCTGCGTATGCTGCCAATGCACTGACCTCTGAACCCAAAACGTGCTGCAGCAAAATATCTTGCAAACCTTCGACGGCACCAATGTTATTTTCATCGAAACCTGCTGCCGCGAATGCTGCATCAGTAGGAGCAAATACAGTGAATGTACCCGCAC
>NZ_LWFI01000903.1:0-764 GCF_001635735.1 Oleiphilus sp. HI0067 | reverse complement strand
TGGCGCGTCACCGATTGGTGATGCGTTTGCGATGTTGCCGCCCATGGTTCCGTTGTTACGAACTTGGCGTGCTGCGAAACGCTCTAGTAGCTGAGCGAACTCAGGGAAGTGCGCTTCTAATACTTTTTCGCAATCAGTCAGAGATGCTGCACCACCGATGGTGATGTAGTTAGCGTCTTCACTAATTGTTTTCAAGCTATCGATTTGATTGATTGCAACAAGCTTATTAATGCGACGATTCATTTGCGTCACTTCAAGTGCTAGATCGGTTGCACCGGCAACGATTCGTGCATCAGGATGGTGCGCAAGAATCTCTTTAAGCTCTGATTCGGTGCGAGCACTCCAAGATTGACCTTCTTCATTGGAGGTTTCACCTTTGTTTGAAGGTGATGTGCTAGAAGGTGTCCAAATTTCTGCTTTCACTTTGCCTGGGTATGATTTCATTGACTTCGCTGCGTCAATAATTGGCTTGTAGCCAGTGCAGCGGCAAAGGTTGCCAGAAAGTGCGTCGTAAATTTCGTGAAGTGTAAAAGTCTTATCTGAAGGTGTGTTTTCAAATAAAGCGGTTAAAGACATGATGATGCCAGGAGTACAGAAGCCGCATTGTGATCCATGCTTATCTACCATTGCTTGCTGCGCAGGGTGAAGCTCTGAACCATTAGCTAATGCTTCAACAGTAATAAGGCTTTTTCCGTCAATCTGTGCGAGGAAAGTGATGCATGAGTTGATCGCACGGTAATGCCATTCACCATTGTGCATTTCAC
>NZ_LWFI01000902.1:0-1160 GCF_001635735.1 Oleiphilus sp. HI0067 | reverse complement strand
GCATGAAAATCACCCTAAGAAAGACACTCGACTCGGACACCAAACCACGCTTACTCACTTTATTGAACCTTATCGCCAATAACGAGATCAGAACGCATTTGCTTTACTCGGAATTAATAAAGCATCATGCGTGTCATGTGGGCAGAGACCAGCATTTATTATCTTGTTTTCACACAGCCTTGACCGAAGATAAAGATCACTACCAATGCATTGAGCATTGCATTGAACTTATCCAAGGCCCGAAAGCGCCCACAAAAACGAGAAACAAACACTACCCTAGCACACAATTAAAAAGCTCTTTTTCTAAGTTACTTAAAAGCCTCTATTTAAGCGAAGCCTCTTCAGTTCAAGCCTACTCTGAAATTTGCACCATGACCCTAGAAAAAGACTATCGCTTATTCGATCTTGCCTATCGCAACATGCATGAAAACATTGTGCACCTCGACGCTGTAGAAGAGGCACTAAACACTCACTGCCAACATCCTCTTACACATTAAGGCACAACTCTTTATGACAACGTGGCTACTCGCAAAGATAAACTACCCAAGTCCAGATTTAACATGGCGGGAAACACCGCGTTTACTGGTCAAAGAACTAATACTTCTTACACCCTTTCTATGCTTGATCGGCATAATATATATCGTCGACAAAACCTTATTTGGGCTTATCGTTGAAACCATGAGCGATGCATATATCGCTGTCAGCGTCTTTGTCTCGATCACGCTAGCAGGCTTCTACTACCTTGACCGTCACTTAAAAGCGGATCTTCGAGAATTACTTAATCGAAAATCTATTCTCCAAGTCCCAGTAGCTGCTTTTTTAGGTGCACTACCAGGTTGCGGTGGCGCTATTATTGTAGTCACTCAGTTCGTGAATGGCAGTATGAGCTTCGGTGCACTTGTCGCAGTATTGATTGCAACAATGGGGGATGCCGCATTCTTACTCATCGCGAAAGAGGCGGAAACCGCCGCACTCGTATATGGATTAAGTTTATGCGCAGGAATTGTTTCTGGCTATATCATTAACGCCGTACATGGGCACGACTATCTAAAGAGGAAATCTGACGAAACACAACTGAATACATTCAGCTTCTCGCGTACAACCCCTCTCAAGGTATATGCATTTATAGGGGTACTTGTTCCGGGTGTAATCTTTGGTTT
>NZ_LWFI01000901.1:0-1193 GCF_001635735.1 Oleiphilus sp. HI0067 | reverse complement strand
AGAAGGTATTACCGTTCGTACCCAAACTGATGAGTTAACTGGCTTATCTAATATAGAGATTATTGATCCAAAAGATCGTCCGTCATCAGGTAAAGATGTTCGTCCGATGGTTCAATTGGTTGATGAGAAAGGAAATCCAGTATTCCTAGACGGGACTGAAACCCCATTCCAGGTGTTCTTGCCAGCGAATGCAAGTTTGACTTTGCGTGACGGTGATCAAGTAACACAAGGTGAGATCATTGCTCGTATTCCTCAGGAATCATCGAAGACGCGTGACATCACGGGTGGTCTACCGCGCGTAGCAGACTTGTTCGAAGCGCGTAAGCCAAAAGAATCGTCGATTCTTGCTGAGATTTCAGGTGTGGTTAGCTTTGGTAAAGAGACCAAGGGTAAGAAGCGTCTTGTTATAACACCTAAAGACGGATCTGATGCTTATGAAGCATTGATTCCAAAGCATCGTCAAATGAACGTGTTTGAAGGTGAAAGTGTAGAGAAGGGTGAGGTGATCTCTGATGGCCCATCAAATCCACACGACATTTTGCGTCTTCTAGGTGTTGTTGAGCTTGCTAAGTACATTACAAACGAAGTGCAAGACGTATACCGTCTGCAGGGCGTTGTGATTAACGATAAGCACATCGAAGTAATTGTTCGTCAGATGCTACGTAAAGTAGAAGTTACGCAATCAGGTGATACTGACTTGATCAAAGGTGATCAAGTTGAATACGTTCAATTCCTTGAAGAGAACGAAAAAGCTGATGCAAACGATAAGATGCCAGCACAATGTGAGCGTCAGTTGCTAGGTATTACTAAAGCGTCGCTTGCTACTGAGTCATTTATCTCAGCTGCATCGTTCCAGGAAACAACACGTGTACTTACTGAAGGTGCTGTGACTGGTAAACGTGACTTCTTACGAGGTCTTAAAGAGAACGTTGTTGTTGGTCGTCTTATCCCAGCTGGTACTGGTTTGGCATACCATGCTGAACGTAAGGCTAAGAAGACTAAAGGTTCTGGTTTAGAAGACGGCTTAGGTGTTTCTGCACAAGATGTTGTAGAGGCGCTAAGCGCAGAGCTAAACAAGGAAAATGACGCGCTATAAAGTGCGTCATAAATAGTGTTGTGGAATGTGGTTAAAAATAAACCAAATTTCTTGACACTATGCTGGGGCGTAATTAGACTTGCGCCCCTCGACTTGA
>NZ_LWFI01000900.1:0-10285 GCF_001635735.1 Oleiphilus sp. HI0067 | reverse complement strand
CACTCATCCCCGTGTGGAATTTAATCTCATCGACAGCGTTTACATTTGTTGGATCTGAAACGGCTATAAATAGTCTATTGCCGCGCACATATAAGGGGAGTGCGCGATGTTTGCGAATAAGTTTCTCGTCTACAAGCTTTTCTGGAAACGATTCTTTTAGAAATGCTCCAAGGTCTAGAACTGGAACACCAAATTCCTCTGCAGCCGAAAACGCAATGGCTTTAGCATTTGCTAAGTTCTCTGAAACGAGATGCGTGATTAGAGGAATGTTGTTTTCGATCGCATGCGTTTGTGCATTTAACGCGGTGTCTTCATCAATAATTTGATCAAGAACGAATTTGCGGGCGAGTCCAGTTAAGTTTGTTGGGGCATTGCTTGCCATAGTGTTCTCTTACTTATAGGTGTTCTAATTCAATAAGCAGAATTAAATGCGCGTATTTATTATTAGCTTACGTGCGTTAATTCATCTGCTATTTAAAAATTGTAGAGCAAGTTTCGGTTTTTAAAAGAGATTCTACCTAGTAAGGGGCAATATGTGGCGTTAAAGCTAGTTTAGGTGTTCGGTAGTCTGTGACTTCAGTTTGATGTGGAGAGTTAAATCTGAATCTTCTAGTGTCGCGGCTGTGTAAGAAGTGACAAATTGCGTCACTTATTGCTATCGCAAGTCGTTCGTTATAGATTATTTACTCTTATAGTTGTTTCTCTTAAAACTCCATAAGTCATTGCTTTTAAATAAAAATAAAATATTTTCTTGCGCTTGGCATGGGTGCTGCTAACGTTAGTATTAGACGCGCTTGATGACTGCTTTGAGAACTTTTTTGCAGTTTGAAAGGAAAGGTCTCAAAGCAGTCAATAACGCCCAAGCGGCTTAGAAAAAAATTATTATTCGCTCATAGAGCAATTGGAGATTGATAATGAACAAAGCAATGCAAACAGTACAGAAAGGTTTTACGCTTATTGAATTGATGATCGTTGTTGCGATTATCGGTATTTTGGCAGCAGTAGCGATTCCTGCATACCAGGATTACACCATTAAATCTGAAACAACTGCAGCATTAGCAGAGTTGTCGGCACTTAAGACACAGTTTGAAGTCGCAGTTAACAGTGGTGATACTCCATCATTAACGGCAACTGACGCAGGCTTTATCGGTCAAACAGCGAACGGCGGAACATATTGCGGCCTAGCTCTAACGGGTACTACTGCGATTACTTGTACTCTTGACGGTTCGACTGCTGTTACTGGCGCAACGCTTACTTTAAACCGCGATGCGGCGACTGGTCTATGGTCTTGCGCAACAGGTGGTAATATCAACTCTGTTGCATTCCCAGAGAAATACAAGCCAGGTTCTTGCAGCTAATAGATGACTGGTATGAGAAAGAGGGCTACGCCCTCTTTTTTTATGTCTGCCACTTATGACGATCAATAAGAAAGAGAGCGTTTAGGATGATGAAATCTCAACGTATTTTGTTAATTGTCATTACGGTTTTTCTGTTTTTTGCTTTCTTTCCATTAGCACCAAGCTTTACCTATAGCTTTTTTGAACGACAGCGTTTACTTGAAGCTATAGTTCTTGTGTTTGCTACTTTTTTCCTCGTTTTCTCTTTAATCTCCGGTCGCAACAAGGCCAACGATTTTGTTTGTAGATTTAAATTGCCTTTACTTGGGGGGCTGGTCTTTATCAGTTTTGGCTTGGTCTCGGCAATGCTCTCTATCGAGCCCGTGAATTCGTTTTTGTACGTATTGCACTTTTTTCTCTTATTTGGCTTGGCGATATTTGTCGCGATCAATAGTTCGACTACCTTTGTTAAACAGGTGTTTGTAGCGCTCGTTGTTACGCATAGCTCGCTGATCTGCTATGCGCTGTTGTACTTATTTTTTGCTGCTAGCGATGGCGGTAAGATCGTTCCATCGGTTGTTTATTTTGGTTTCGATAATATTCGCTTCTTTAATCAGGTTCAGGTGTTTGTACTGCCGGCTTTATTATTTTTCTCATGGAGTGAGCGTTTCGGACGGCTTGCTTTGCTAATGCTATTCGGCAATTTGCTATTGATGTACTTGGGCGGCGGATTAGGGATTAGTTTGGTGTGGGCGCTTACCCTATTGTTTATCGCATTTTTTGATAAGCGCATGGCGGTAAAAGGGTTGTTGGTGTCTGTAGCTGCTTACGCTTTAATGTGCGTTCTTTTGTATATGTCGAGTTTTGATGAGTCGGCAAAACAATTAATTACAGTAAACGATGGTGGTCGCATACCTCTATGGTTGGCGACTATCGATCAGCTTAGTTTGATGCACTTACTTGTTGGTATCGGGCCGGGTTTATTCGAAGCACCGGTTAAATTGATAATGCTCAGCCACCCGCATAATTCAATTTTGGAATTGTTAGTTGAATGGGGCGGAGTTGCTACAGTTGCGATGATTGGCATAGTGCTTTGGACCTTGTCGTTGTATCGAGGACGATTGAAGGCGAATAGAGCGGTTGAGCTGATTGATATTGCCTTTATGTCTTTTTTAGGCGCTTTGATGCTTTCATTGGTTTCTGGTGTGATCGTTATGCCAATGGCTCAGTGCCTGTTATTTGTATTTTGGGGTTTGTTTCTCGGGCTTTATTTAGGGTCTATTTCCCGTCAAAGTGACTTGCGAATTATGTCATTAAAAACCTCGACTCAAGGTTCGTCCCGAAGTACGATTTTAACGACTATGCTAGCCATCACGCTTTTGTTTATCGTTGTTGCATATGTGATATTGATCGGCATAAGCTATTCGCTAATGGATCCTTTTGCTCCGGCCATGCAAGGCCCACGTTTTTGGCTTAATGGCGAACGATATTTGGACCTCATAACAATAAAGAACTTTTTAATTGGTAAGTGATATGGATATAAAAAAGGTCAAAGGTTTTACTTTAATTGAACTAATGATCGTTGTTGCGATAATTGGTATTTTGGCTTCTGTCGCTATTCCGGCTTATCAGGATTATGTTTCAAAGTCACAGTTAACTAGTGCATTTTCAGAATTAGCATCGCTAAAAATCACCTATGAGGTTGCTGTTAATGAGGGAGAAACTCCATCGTTAACGCCCGGTTCCGGAGGGTATGTTGGTATGACCTCAGCAAGTAGTGAGTATTGTACGCTAACTCTGCTTACGTCCAATGGTGGTATTAGCTGTGCTTTGAAAAATGTAGGTGTTGGCTTAGCTGGAGCTACTTTGCAATTGCAGCGTGCTTCGGATGGAATATGGGCGTGTGTTTCTAGCGGGACAGTGACTGCAACGTCTTCAAGCATCCCAGTACGTTTTTTGCCATCCGCTTGTAGTTAAAACATGGGTCAGATCTTGCTATATCTGACCCTAAAAGGCCTTTTGGTTTTTACTTAGCTACAATCAAGTGCTTATTCTTTTCTAATATACTTTTTCCAATTCCTTTTACTTCTTTAAGTTCCTCGACGTCATGAAATGGGCCGTAGCTCTTTCGATATTGAATAATCGCTTCAGCTTTTTTCACTCCGATTCCTTTTAAATTACTCGCAATCGTTTGCGCGTCTGCTTCGTTGATATTTAAGGGTGATTGAACGGACGCTTCCGAGGTTTGGTTTGCTTCTTGTGCGTAAGCAACTGTGCTGTGTAAAAGCACAACGGCCAACACGCTGGCAAAGACTAGTGAAATAAAGGTTTTGATTTTAAACATAACTGCTCCTTGTTAAATGACACATGGAGCGCTTTTACCGATTGGTAAAGAGTTGAGTAGAATCCTTCTACGTATTTGGTCGCATCCATGCGCGGTAGAGTGTATTAAATGCACTAATGATTTGTAAATCGCAATTTTTGGTGTAGGACTGATTTACGCTGTCCATGAGACCGTGCCTTAATAAGTCTGAGCATATCAATAATGCGGAGGTGGTGGCTCTGGGGCGTTATCTTCATTGCCCGATTTCATTTCATTTAAGCTCTGTTTGAGGACTTTGTTTGCGGTCCATAAATCTTGAATATCGCGGCTTTGCTTTGTGACAATCTGATTTAATGTGTCTATCGTATCGTCCTGAAATGCAAGCTTCATCTCGAGCTCTTCGAGTTTATGCGTTAGCTGTTCTAAAGAAAGTGACATATCCGCTTCTGTGCTGGTAAATGAATGCGCGCAGTATATGGCTTATCACTTTGATTTTGAATCGGTATCGCTCGCGACTATTGGTGGTTTTGGGGCGTGCTGCTGAGCAATGTAGGTGTACGATAACAATATTGAGAAAGCGATGACGCCATATATGAAACGCCTTAACTTCGTAGTTTGTCTTCGATTATTTTGATGCGAGTGGGATGGAATCTTTTTCATTTTCCGCTGTCTGTTTATTGTTGTTGTGTGCATTCGCCGCAGATTTGTACTCGGAGTTGAGGCAAATCACGACCAAACAGCTGCATCGTTTTAAACTTGTGGCCAAATCTTAAGCGAAGATTAAGTTGTACGTCTATCGTATTTTTCTTAGTTTGATTTTTCATTTAGCCCGAGCTCGTAAGCTTGAGCGTGTTTGTTGGAGAGTAAATGAAACAGGTTACCGTCATTCTCGGCATTATCGCCCTCACATTTTTGTTGATTTTTTGGTTTGGCTTATCCAAACCTGAAGCGACAAGCGGCGCTGTTGTGCAGTCTCGTGCATTGACCGTATCGGTCGAAAAGCTTGAGTTAAAAGACCACCAAGTGCAGCTTCGTTCTTTTGGCCTTATTGAGCCTGAGTTTGATTATAAGATTCATGCTCTTGTTGCGGGGCACGTCGTGACCAAGAACCCGCGCTTCAAAAACGGCGAGCGGGTTCGTTCAGACGATGTATTACTTGAGATTGATGACGTAAGTTTCGTGAGTGCAGTGGCTCAAGCTCAGGCTGAACTCTCGGCGTCGAAGCTTAACCTAGAAGACGAAAAAGCCCGAGCGCAACAAGCGCTGACAGATTGGAATAAGCGTAATCCAAATCAAAAAGCGCAAGATTACGTGTTGCGTATCCCTCATGTTAAAGCTGCTGAATCACGTTTGAGTGCGGCAAATGTTGCGCTTGATACGGCTAAGTTAAATCTTGAGCGCACGAAGGTGCGTGCAGGCTTTGATGGTTTGATACGAAATGCGAACGTTAGGCAAGGTGAGGTGGTCTCTACTAACACTTTGCTCGGTGAAGGTTTTAGTACGAATGCAGGTATCGTAAAGCTACCAGTGAACGCAAATGAGTTGAATATACTAGCTGCTGAAGGAAGCCTAGGTGAGGTCTTGTCCATTGTTGTTGAAAACACTTTGTTATCAAGTTCAGATCAGAGCAAAGTTCTTTGGCCTGCGACATTCCAGAGATTAGAGGCTGGTGTTGATACGCAAACTCAGCAGGTTACGCTCGTCGCTAGAGTAGACTCTCCCTTTGATCAAACTCAAGAGCGCCTTGCGCTGCTCCCTGATCAATATGTGTCTGCGACAATTACAGGCCAGGTACTGCGCGACATTATCGTCATTCCCAATTCACTTATATATCAAAATGAATATGTGTACCTAGCAACAGGCGATTCATTAGATCAGCTTGAGCGCCGCACTGTGAAGGTTATTCATCAAGACGATACGTATTCAGTGATCGGCGAGGGACTTAAAGCAGGTGACATGTTAATCACTACGGCATTAGGGCAACTTTCATCTGGTACGTTGATAAAGGTTGCTGAATGATTGCTTGGTTCGCGCGCAATAGTGTCGCAGCAAACTTATTGATGCTCACAATCGTTCTGATTGGATTGGGCTCTTTAAAACTAAATATTCCTCTTGAAGTATTTCCTAGCATAGAACCTCGAATTATTCAGGCTAGCGTAGCCGTGCCTGGGGCATTGCCAAAAGATATTGAAAGCTCTGTCTCAACCAAACTAGAGCAAGCGGTTGATGATCTCGAAGGTATCGCCGCATTGTCGAGTCGCTCGACTGAGGGAGTGGCTCAGGTCAATATTGAAGTCGATGAGCGATATGATCCGCAAACGCTATTAGCTGAGGTTAAAAACCGTATTGATAGTGTCAATAACTTACCCGCTGATGCGGAACGCCCTATTGTCTCCTTGGTGAAACGTCAACGCGAAGTCATTGGCTTGGCTGTATACGGTGATCTTGCCGAGCGTGAATTGCGACAAGAAGCAATTAGTATTCGGGACGACTTGCTTGCAATTACTGGCGTAAGCCAAGTTGAGCTTGATGGTGTGCGCGATTATGAAGTGTCTATCTACGTGCGTGAGCAAGTAATAGAGCGTTACGGCATTACTCTTGAAGAAATCGCTTCGCGTATACGAGAGGCCTCACTCGATTTGTCTGCTGGAGCAATTAAAACAGTAGGCGGCGACATATTGCTTCGCTCAAGTGGTCAGGCTTATGGGGCGGATGAGTTTAGCCGTATTGTTATCCGTACTAGTAATACTGGCGGAGTCATTCGCTTGGGTGACGTTGCAGATATCGTCGACGGTTTTGTCGAGGATGTAAGTATTACGCGTTTCAACGTTAAACCAGCGGCCCTGATTGAGATCTATCGTGTTGGCGACGAAAGTGCGATTGATGTTGCCGATAAGGTAAAAGACTACATAGCAACGCGCAGTGAAGATCAAAACCAGTTGTTGCAACTAACCGCATGGCGAGATCGATCTAATATCGTCAAAAAGCGTCTCAAGACTTTAAGCGACAGTGCGATACAAGGCGGTATTCTTGTGATGTTGCTGCTGACTTTGTTTTTACGCCCCGCGATCGCATTTTGGGTTTGTATCGGTATTCCTGTCACCTTTATGGGTGCCTTTTTTGTCATGCCGTTTTTTGGCGTGAGCATTAATATCATTTCGCTATTTGGCTTCATCTTAATTCTAGGGATTGTGGTTGATGATGCGATTGTCACGGGCGAGAACATATACTCGCATCTAAGAAAATCCGAGAGCGGTATCGAGGCCGTTATCAATGGAACGCAGGAAGTTGCTGTTCCAGTGACATTCGGGATCCTCACCACTATCGCTGCGTTCATGCCCATTGCTTTTATTGAAGGTGTTCGTGGTCAACTGTTTGCTGCAATCCCTGTGGTGGTCATACCGATTCTTTTATTTTCACTAATTGAATCGAAGTTAATACTCCCAGCGCACCTCAAGAACATCAGAATTCATCGTTCTCAAAGCGATACCTTAATGGGTAAGTTGCTAGCGTTGCAGGAACGTTTTGCAATCGGGTTTGAGCGCTTTATATTACGCTTCTATCAGCCAATGCTTAGCGTCGCCTTGCGGTATCGCTACGCGTGTTTGACCTTTGCTATTTGCTTACTCTTTATACTCAGCAGTGCGCTGAGTTCCGGTTTAATGCGTTTCATATTTTTCCCTAAAGTGCAGAGTGAAGTGGCAAGAGCCTCGTTAACGATGCCAACCGGTACCCCAGCGCCTGTTACCGATCAACACGTCGTCTTCATGCTAGAGCAGGCACAAGTATTACAAGACAAGTATATCGACCCCGTTAGTGATGAATCGATTATCGAGAACATTATGGCGACAACAGGCTCTGCGGGTAGCTCATCAGGCAGTAATATTGGTCGGGTAATGTTTGAAATTACAGCACCTGAAGATCGCTCTCTGGCGATATCTAGTCGAGAACTGGTCAATGAATGGCGCCGCCTCGTAGGTACTATTCCTGGTGCTGACGGACTGACCTATCGCGCCGAAATTGGTCGTGTCAGTGATCCTATCGATATCGAATTACGTGGTGATGACTTCGATGAGCTATCGGCAATCGCCGACAAATTGAAAGAAAAGCTCGCGTCTTATCCTAGTGTATTTGATGTCAGTGATACCTTCTCTGATGGCAAGCAAGCCTTAGACATCAATTTACGCAAAGAAGCGCATGTGTTGGGATTGACTAGGCAGCAAGTTGTATCACAAGTGAGGAATATCTTCTTTGGGCTCGAGGTGCAGCGCATTCAACGTGGGCAAGACGACATAAAGGTTGTATTGCGTTATCCCATTGACGAGCGTCAGAGTGTCGCTAAATTGCGCGATGTATTAATCACGACGCCTACCGGTGAACGCGTGCGCTTGGGGGCTATTGCTGATCTGTCTCCATCGATCAGTCCCTTGTCGATTCTTCGTAAAGACGGTAAGCGTACGATCAATGTGCAGGCTGATGTCGACAAGCAAAACACCAACATGTTGATTTTGAATCAAGAGTTAAGAGATTTCTTAGACCTTGAGTTAGCTGCATATCCTGGAATTACGTACTTGTTAGAAGGTGAGGCCAAGGAGCAAAGTCAGTCCTTTGGAAGCTTGAAATACGGGTTACTGTTCGTCGGATTTGTCGTGTACTGCTTATTGGCGATTCCGTTCAAGTCCTACTTTCAGCCGTTTATTGTGATGTCTGTGATTCCCTTCGGAGCAATAGGTGCGATTGGTGGTCATTTCATTATGGGGATGGATCTTACCTTAATTAGTTTGCTCGGTATGCTCGCTCTTATTGGTGTTGTGGTAAACGATAGCTTGGTGCTCGTTGATTTCGTCAATAAAAAGCGCGCTGAAGGGATGGCGATTCATCATACCGTGCGCATTGCTGCAGCGTCACGCTTTAGGCCTGTGATATTGACGTCACTGACGACCTTTATCGGATTAATGCCTTTGTTGTTTGAAAAATCGACACAAGCACAATTCTTGATACCTATGGCGGTATCCTTAGGCTTTGGGATCTTGTTCGCGACCTTGATTACCCTGATATTAGTGCCGATTAACTATCTTGTGGTTGAAGATATCAAGCGATTGTTTTTAAAAACACATTCACACTAGAGCGCGTTTGTTTACAATGAATGGTAAGAGCTTAGGCTTCAGGTCTAGGTTGTCATTTGATGTATAGAATAAAAACTAGGTGTACTTTGAAGCGTCAGCATTCTGTTCCCATTCAACTCATTCGATCATTACTTATCGCACCTCGTAAACGCGCGGTTGATCTTGAAGCCGTGTGCGCGCAAGCCAGACTAGAGCATTGGCTTGATTTGATTAATATTGATGATGACAACACGCGCTTCCCTCTTGAGGAGCTCGGCGTATTTTTAATTACTTTGTGGCGCTACATGGAAGATGAGGCGGGCGGCTTTCTGAGTCACAGACTCAAACTCGGAACGTTTTCGATGATGTGCCACGCCCTTATCTCTGCGCCTAACCTCAGACGAGGCTTGCTTCGGAGTGCTCGGTATATCGCCTTGCTCACGGATGATCTGCGTTTGACCTTAGAAGAAGAGGGCGACGAGGCTCGCTTTGTCTTCGCGTGGGATAATCCTCTAGGTGAAGATGAAGTGTTTTTTATTACCTCTATGTTCGTGATATGGATTCGTTTGTCTTGCTGGATGATTGATCGTCCGATGTTGCTTGATAGGGTTGACTTTCAGTTTGACGAGCCTAGTTATTCAGATGAATTTTCGCTTATGTTTCCGTGCGCACTGAACTTTGGTGCCGAGCGAAATGTCTTTGCATTTAACAAACGAATGCTTGGATTACCCATTAAGCAAGATCCGCATACTCTTGTAAATTTCCTCAGCCACGCGCCTCAATCTTTGCTGACGCAATTTAGGGCAGATGATAGCGTCACAGCACAAGTGAAAAGGCTTTTAATTGATGCTTATGCTAAGTCATCAACTCTAAGTTTTGATGATACTTCAGGACATCTAAATACAACCACACATACGCTCAGACGTCGCTTAAAAGAAGAAGGGCACAGCTTTCAAGAGATCAAAGACAGTGTGCGTCGAGAGAGGGCATTCTTACTGTTAAAGACATCTGATATATCCGTGAATCAACTATCAGAGTTGCTCGGCTTCTCTGAACCAGCCGCGTTTATTCGTGCTTTCAAGAAGTGGTCAGGTCAAAGCCCAACCGCATTTCGTAGTCCAAAATCAGAATCTCATTAAATCCAATTTTTCTCTCCAGTGCTTTCGAAGTATGAGTATTTCACTTCTGTTTTGCGTCATTTTTGATCTGTGAAACATAGTCTTACCGAACTTTTAGCTTTCGTTAAACCTGTAAGAAAAGATCAACAAGCTTGTAAGGTTTTATCATTGAGCCAAGCGCTTGCTTGTTTATAGTCATTGTCGGTTTGAATCCAATACAACAGGAATGAAAGATAATGACAAACGAAGCCCTGATTTTTGATGCTATTCGTACCCCTCGTGGTCGAGGGAAGGCGACTGGCGCACTTCATGAAGTAAAACCAGTTACTTTGCTGTCCGACTTATTAAACACCTTACAAGAGCGCAATGGTTTCGATACAAATTATGTAGATGACATTGTAA
>NZ_LWFI01000899.1:0-1478 GCF_001635735.1 Oleiphilus sp. HI0067 | reverse complement strand
AGGAATGGTTGATCGATTGCACGCTCTGGCTCTGGGATGTACGTATCAAGCGCTTCAACAAGCTTCTTAACAGCAGTTGTACCCAACTCGTTGTCATCTTCGCCGTTCAATGCCATCAAAGCAGAACCAGGAATGATTGGAGTGTCGTCACCAGGGAATTCGTATTGATCTAGAAGCTCACGAAGCTCCATTTCAACCAACTCAAGCATTTCGTTGTATTCTTCAGTACCTGCACCGCCACAGTCTTCAGCAAGAAGATCTGCTTTGTTCAAGAATACTACGATGTATGGAACACCAACCTGACGAGAAAGAAGGATGTGCTCACGAGTCTGAGGCATTGGACCGTCAGTCGCACCACATACTAGGATCGCGCCGTCCATTTGAGCAGCACCAGTGATCATGTTTTTCACGTAGTCCGCGTGTCCAGGACAGTCAACGTGCGCGTAGTGACGATCGTTTGAATCGTACTCTACGTGTGACGTTGCGATTGTAATACCACGCTCACGTTCTTCTGGAGCGTTATCGATGTTAGCGAAGTCTACCTTCTCACCACCGAATACTTCTGCACATACACGAGTAAGTGCTGCTGTTAGTGTTGTTTTGCCGTGATCAACGTGGCCAATTGTTCCAACGTTAACGTGCGGCTTACTTCTTTCAAACTTTTCTTTTGCCACGGTAATTCCCCTTAGCGTTTAAAGGTTAGTACTTGTTAATAATAACTTCTGCGATGTTTGATGGCGCTTCTGCGTATTTCAAAAACTCCATCGCGTATGTTGCACGGCCTTGCGTCGCAGACCGTAGATCTGTCGCATAACCAAACATTTCTGACAAAGGCACCTCGGCATTGACAACCTTACCTGAAGGACCCTCTTCCATTCCGGAAATAATCCCTCGACGACGGTTAAGATCACCAACAACGTCACCCATGTTTTCTTCCGGCGTCACAACTTCAACTTTCATCATTGGCTCGAGCAGCACTGCACCACCCTCTTCCGCCAACTTTCTAGTTGCCATGCCACCGGCAATTTTGAACGCCATTTCGTTAGAGTCGACATCATGATACGACCCATCGTAAAGCGTTGCTTTAAGACCAAGCAAAGGGTAGCCAGCTAGGACACCATTTTGCATTTGCTCTTCAATACCTTTCTCGACTGCAGGTATGTATTCCTTCGGAACAACACCTCCCACAACCTCATTAATAAACTCCAGGCCTTCTTCACCGTCAGTTCGCGGCTCAAACTTAACGCGAACATGACCGTACTGACCTCGACCACCGGACTGTCGTACAAACTTGCCTTCGATATCACAGTGATTTCTAATTGCTTCGCGGTACGCTACCTGAGGCTTACCAATGTTTGCCTCAACACCGAACTCACGCTTCATTCGATCGACGATAATATCAAGGTGTAGCTCACCCATACCGGAGATAATCGTCTGACCGGTTTCCTCATCAGTCTTAACTCTGAACGACGGATCTT
>NZ_LWFI01000898.1:0-1165 GCF_001635735.1 Oleiphilus sp. HI0067 | reverse complement strand
TATTAGTCATGCTGCACAGCTTCTTTCTGAGTCAGAAGAATTGACAGAAGCTGATCGCAAGATGACTAGCATCATCGAAAGGCATTGCGCGCGAGTAAATGGCATTATTGAAAATACGCTTACCTTGAGCCGCCGTGGTCAACCCGACGTGCAGGCTATTTCACTCCGACCTTGGCTTGAGCAAGTCGTCGATCAGTGTCGAGAACAAAGCGATTCTCCTATCCCCATCCGCGTGAACGTTCTGAATAAGGAAGACACTTTGGCGCGATTTGACCCTTCTCAGATTGAGCAAGTGCTTACTAACTTGATTGTCAATGCGCAATACCACATCGAGAAATCGATGAACGAGGGTGGGGTTGAAGTATGCTTGTCACGCAAAGCGGGCACGGGACAAGCTGTCGTAGATATCATTGATTCGGGTAATGGCGTATCGGAAGAGAATCAGAAACATTTGTTTGAGCCCTTTTTTACAACCGAGAGCACAGGAACCGGATTGGGTCTATACATATCGCGTGAACTGTGTGAAGCCAATCAGGCAAACTTAAGTTACCTTGAGAGCAGTAGTGGCGGTGCTTGTTTTCGCATTATATTTGCGCACCACAAACGAATTGTTTAAGCCAGAAACATTTGAATACAGACTTCAGCATTGACTGAGATAGAAACTAGTAGAGACGTTAAATGACTCGACCATGCGTATTAATAATTGATGATGAACCAGATATTCGAGAACTTCTCGAAATCACGCTGATGCGTATGGGGTTAGATACCGTCAGTGTTGATTGTATCGAAGAAGCTCATCGTGCTTTGTCAGAGTTTACCTTTCAATTATGTTTAACAGATATGAACCTGCCGGATGGCAATGGTATTGATTTTGTGCGTTTTATACAGAGCGAACACAGTCATATTCCGATAGCTATGATTACCGCTTATGGCAGTGTTGAAACCGCCATTGAAGCCCTAAAAGCAGGTGCATTTGATTTTATCTCTAAGCCTGTCGATTTAACGCAACTACGCACACTTGTATCTAGTGCGCTTAAACTCGCTGAAACAAAAGTTGATCTTGCTCAGTCAATTCCTAGTGATCAAACGGTGCTCCTCGGTGAGAGTGCCGAACTCAAAAAGCTCAACAAACAGGTTATTAAACTCGCTCGCAGCCAAGCGCCAA
>NZ_LWFI01000897.1:0-1312 GCF_001635735.1 Oleiphilus sp. HI0067 | reverse complement strand
ACGCTAGACAAAGAAGCTGCGCACCTTAAAGACAGTGTGATGCCTAAGTATGCAGAGCTTGTATACAACGGATACTGGTGGTCACCAGAGCGTAAAGCGCTTCAAGCATTGATCGACGAGACACAAACTTACGTGAACGGTGTTGTGCGTTTGAAACTTTACAAAGGCAACGTCATCGTTGTTGGTCGTAAGTCAGAAGATACCTTGTTCGACGAAAGCATCGCGACATTTGAAGATGATGCTGGTGCATACGATCAGAAAGATGCAGATGGCTTTATCAAGCTAAATGCGCTTCGTTTGCGTATCGCCGCAGGCAAAGGTCGTGATTTGTCGTAAGTGATCTAAATGTCTGTCTTGAAAGTTAGAAGCTAAGACAGACTTTGAAAATAAAAAGCCCAGTCCCGAAAGGAACTGGGCTTTTTTCATTAGCTGATCAAGATGAGTTAGGAAATTAAACAAAATATGAGCGAATACAAAATTATCACGCAAGAGAAAGAGCATGGCTATGTGATACAAGGTAGCGATGTTTGTTTTGAGATTGCTATTGCATCAGAGGCGGGCGTAAGAAAAGTCTCTTCGGTATCTGCGTATGTAAATGCTGAGGACGATGATGCTGTCGACATTAACCGAGACGATGCGCTTAAGGCTGCTCAATTCGTGAAACAAATAGATTCAGATTTAATCCTGGGCGAATTAGTTCGCGGTGGATGGGATCAGCCAGAAAACGAACATTCAGAATTAGGCTGGTGGCAAACGGCTTAAGGGAGGCTCTGAGTTAATTCTGGGTGTTTGGAATTGGGCAGAAACGGTCTGTCTCTGCACCGTCATTCCGTACACAGAAGCGTGCACTAAAGTTTTTCTGGGATAAAGACAGGCTAATTCTTTTTTTCCTGTCGGTGGCAACCTACAGCGCCTTAAGACCTTTGTTTCGCCAAAGGTCTTAAGATGGCACATGCCAGCCTTTCTTGCTTCGCAATTCACCCTCATCTAAAGGCGACCCGGTACCCCAGGGCATCTTCTCTTGCTCTGCGAGCAATTCACCTTAATCGCTTGCGTGCTCAACGGGATTTAAGTTTCGTTCCAATCCGTCATTGCCGCGCAGGCGGCAATCTATGGTTTAAAGTGCAATGCACGGAATTAGACAGAAGCGGCTGTTGATTCAAGTCTTACGTGTAGGTCTGCTTATTCAAGTAAGAGGAACACTTCGGTAGACTCAGTTGCCGTTAATATGTGTTCAACAAATTGAGGAATTAGGGTGAACGAAACACCAAAAGGCAGTAAATCTTTTTCCACCCTGCTTATTTTATGCTGT
>NZ_LWFI01000896.1:0-3377 GCF_001635735.1 Oleiphilus sp. HI0067 | reverse complement strand
GAAGTGCTAGCGCACTTGAATGAAGTGGGTGGCGCAAACGGCATTGGTCGTTTAGACATCGTAGAAAACCGTTATGTTGGTATGAAGTCACGTGGTTGTTATGAGACACCTGGTGGCACCATCATGCTTAAAGCACACCGTGCGATCGAATCAATCACGCTAGACAAAGAAGCTGCGCACCTTAAAGACAGTGTGATGCCTAAGTATGCAGAGCTTGTATACAACGGATACTGGTGGTCACCAGAGCGTAAAGCGCTTCAAGCATTGATCGACGAGACACAAACTTACGTGAACGGTGTTGTGCGTTTGAAACTTTACAAAGGCAACGTCATCGTTGTTGGTCGTAAGTCAGAAGATACCTTGTTCGACGAAAGCATCGCGACATTTGAAGATGATGCTGGTGCATACGATCAGAAAGATGCAGATGGCTTTATCAAGCTAAATGCGCTTCGTTTGCGTATCGCCGCAGGCAAAGGTCGTGATTTGTCGTAAGTGATCTAAATGTCTGTCTTGAAAGTTAGAAGCTAAGACAGACTTTGAAAATAAAAAGCCCAGTCCCGAAAGGAACTGGGCTTTTTTCATTAGCTGATCAAGATGAGTTAGGAAATTAAACAAAATATGAGCGAATACAAAATTATCACGCAAGAGAAAGAGCATGGCTATGTGATACAAGGTAGCGATGTTTGTTTTGAGATTGCTATTGCATCAGAGGCGGGCGTAAGAAAAGTCTCTTCGGTATCTGCGTATGTAAATGCTGAGGACGATGATGCTGTCGACATTAACCGAGACGATGCGCTTAAGGCTGCTCAATTCGTGAAACAAATAGATTCAGATTTAATCCTGGGCGAATTAGTTCGCGGTGGATGGGATCAGCCAGAAAACGAACATTCAGAATTAGGCTGGTGGCAAACGGCTTAAGGGAGGCTCTGAGTTAATTCTGGGTGTTTGGAATTGGGCAGAAACGGTCTGTCTCTGCACCGTCATTCCGTACACAGAAGCGTGCACTAAAGTTTTTCTGGGATAAAGACAGGCTAATTCTTTTTTTCCTGTCGGTGGCAACCTACAGCGCCTTAAGACCTTTGTTTCGCCAAAGGTCTTAAGATGGCACATGCCAGCCTTTCTTGCTTCGCAATTCACCCTCATCTAAAGGCGACCCGGTACCCCAGGGCATCTTCTCTTGCTCTGCGAGCAATTCACCTTAATCGCTTGCGTGCTCAACGGGATTTAAGTTTCGTTCCAATCCGTCATTGCCGCGCAGGCGGCAATCTATGGTTTAAAGTGCAATGCACGGAATTAGACAGAAGCGGCTGTTGATTCAAGTCTTACGTGTAGGTCTGCTTATTCAAGTAAGAGGAACACTTCGGTAGACTCAGTTGCCGTTAATATGTGTTCAACAAATTGAGGAATTAGGGTGAACGAAACACCAAAAGGCAGTAAATCTTTTTCCACCCTGCTTATTTTATGCTGTTTCAATCTATTGTTTTTCGTACTGGCTTTCGATTACATTGAAAACGATTCGATATTGATTCGAAATACAGTTTCGCTAAGGGGTTATCCCGCACAGATAACTTTGCCCCTCGTATTCCTTAGTGTCCTAGCTGCAGACCTCTTATATTTCAAAAGCCTAAAAAAACAATGAAATTATCCAACAAAACTATAAACGATTGCTCCAAAAGTCAGACTAAACGATCCATCGCAGAGTCAGCCATCTTAATTAACATTTCGTTTGTAATATGAATTTCACGCCAAAATTTCGCAACGGACTATTCTTACTCTTAGCAACCATCGTATTAACTAGTTTCTTCTATCGTTCGTACCTAGATTTTGAATTAAAGTCCTTTCTATTTAGAGTCTTTTTTCTTTTATGTACAGTAATTTACCCAGCTTGGGGAATCATTTTGAACAAAGGTTACTATGTAAGTTTTGGGTTCGAAAAAGTACCTCCGGTATACAGCGATTTTGACGAGACCGCTAAAGGTAGATGTGCATTTTTTACACGCTTAGTAACAGTGGCAGCGATAGTAGTCTTTACATACTTGTTTTTCTCTAAGCTATGAGACACTTTGGTTAGTCATCCAAGATGAGTTGAAAGAGCTTCTTATGTCCAGCATCTCGATCAGACCTGACTCAGTATCGGGTTAGAAAGGGCTACCCGCAAATAGCCCTGTGGAATGAGGGGATTTAGATCTCTATGTTCTGCGCAAGCTCTAATGCGTCATCAACTTCAACGCCTAAGTATCTGACTGTACTTTCAAGGCTCGTATGGCCAAGTAGTATTTGAACTGCGCGTAGATTTTTAGTTTGCTTGTATATTATTGACGCTTTAGTACGGCGCATACTATGAGTGCCGTATGCGCTTGGATCGAGATCTATGCTAGTCACCCAGCTTTTTACGATACGGCCATAATGACGAGTTGTAATATGTCCTCCTAATTTTGATCTGCTAGGAAATAGATACTCTAGGGAGCTTAGCGAACGACTTTCAATCCAGTTCGCTATTGTCTCTCGGGTCTTTCTTGTGATTTCAAAAACGACTGGATGTTGTGTCTTTTGTTGGATGACTTGCGCTCTAACCATCACTTCGGAATTACGGGCGATATCTCGAACCATGAGTTTAACCAAGTCGCATCCGCGTAGTTTGCTGTCTAAAGCCAAGTTAAATAACGCTAAGTCTCTTAGTTTTCCAGCCATCTCCAGCCGTGTTCTGATTGCCCATATGTGCTCTTGTTTCAATGGTAGTTTTTGGCCTACCAGTTTCCCTTTGTTCCAAGGTTCGCGTTTCGATTTTTTCTCAGAGAAATACATAACTTACCTCCAAAACTTCGTTCATTAATGTGCCTTATCGATCAAGCACGAGAAACATTATGGACAATACTAAAGTTTGGCATGCTGAAACCTTTTGGGTTACACTTGCGCCATGATTAAAAGCTTCCTCCACAAAGGGCTTCAGAAGTTTTATGACTCTGGAAGTACCTCCGGCATCCAGAAAAAACATGAGAAGAAGCTTCGTTTGATTCTGACTAACCTTGATCAGGCTGAATGTCCCGATGATATGGATTTGCCCGGTCTGCATATGCACCCGTTAAAAGGTGCGCGTAAGGGTGTGTGGTCAGTAAGAGTAAGTGGCAACTGGCGAGTGACTTATCGCTTTGATGGCCGTGATGTTGAGATCGTGAATTACGAGGATTACCACTAATGTCTATGTTTAATCCCGCTCACCCCGGTGAGGTATTAAAAGAACTCGTTATCGAATCTCTTGGATTAACGATAACAGACGTGGCAAGTCATCTAGATGTGAGCCGAAAAACTTTATCTAAGGTTCTAAATGCACGCGGATCTTTAACGCCAGAAATGGCAGTAAGGCTAGAGCTAGCTTT
>NZ_LWFI01000895.1:0-701 GCF_001635735.1 Oleiphilus sp. HI0067 | reverse complement strand
TTCCATTATTTTAGCTGTCGACCATCCTACCCCTGAACCCGTTGGGAATTTCATAAATTGCTGCAATGAATTTGTTTTAGCAATAACTGCTTGGTCGTCTTTGTTTATGAAGAATAATCGATATCCTTGGATTCCTTTTCGTATAGGAATACGAACGACAAGTAGTTTTTCCAACCATTCTTGTTTGGGAGCTTCTGCAACAACATGCAGCAGATCTCCTTTAATCAGTGACAACAACATTCTATCTCTCGTCATTGCAAACTGTGAATGAGCTACTGATGCGGGCTTGTAGTCCCCTGTTGTTTCTTTAAGAATCATTTCTAATAGTTTGTGAGGGTAGTCATATCTACTATCGTTTTCGGACTGCGGTTTATTGACTAAAACCTCTTCAGATTCTGCAGAAAAAACTAAGAATATCCATAAGAAGAGCACTATCACTATTATTTTCATGGTTGCTCCTGGAGCTAAACAAATGGTTGAAAAATGTTCATTAAAAATATTATTACAGTCTTTAACAATTTATTCGATCTTTAAAAATACAGATTGCTGCGACAACAAACTGAATTCAGATTTAATTCTGGCCATTAAAAATATATTAACGCTTAGAACCGAACTAAATAAATTGATCACATTGTTGTTAGCAATGAAACATGGTTTGCTCACACCAACACTGAAAATCAACCGCAATGAGATAGAAAATA
>NZ_LWFI01000894.1:0-2272 GCF_001635735.1 Oleiphilus sp. HI0067 | reverse complement strand
TCTGCGTGTCAGTACCACCGTCTTGGTCGGTCACCGTAATCGGAATGGTGACAGTTTGGTCTGTACCTGCGGCCAAGTGTTGATAGGCGCTGTGACTGGGATCAAAGGTGTACGACCCGTCGGCATTTAGCGTAAAACCGTCTATGGTCGGTGCGGTGTAGGTGGCCGTTTCATGGGCATCGGCATCAGTTGAGGTAATGTTGCCAGAGATCACACTGCCATCTTCAGCCGCACTCTGTGCTTGAATATGGTTGAGCACCGGATTATCGTTGGTGCCTGTCAGCGTGATTACCAAATTCTGGGTGTCGGTCCCACCACTGCCATCTGTCACAGTAACTGGGATGGTGATGGTTTGCGTGTCGTCTTTTGCTAAACCATTGTAAGCTGCATTGCTTGGGTCAAAGCTGTATGTACCATTTGAGTTGAGTGTAAATCCAGCGACATTTGCAGTAGTTGTGTAGGCCGCAGTGTCACCCGAATCGACATCCGTTGAGGTAATGGAGCCCTGAGTCATCGTTGCGTCGCCCTCAGTGGCGGTGCGCGCCGTAATGGTATTGATCACAGGGTCATCATTGCTACCGCTAATGGTCACAACGATGTTATGTGTCGTACCGTCTGCGCTTTGTACTTGAATAGTGTCAGTCAGGCTATTAGTCGTGCCAGAACTACTTGTACCAAGGGCTTGTACATCCGCATTGTTGTTATCGAGGTCATACGTCCAGCTGCCGTTAGAGCTTAAATGCAACACACCATGTGCGGTCGTAATATCACCATCCTGAAAGTGAGCTTGTCCGTCATCTTTATCAGTGATGCTCAAGCTGCCTGTTGCTTGCAGCGTTGTTTCTTCGGTAACAGAGCCTGAGTCCGTGCCACCAATGACTGCGGCATCCGCGGTTCCATGAACTGTGATAACGAGATTCTGCGTGTCAGAAACACCGTCTTGGTCAGTCACCGTAATAGGGATAGTGACGGTTTGGTCTGTACCTGCGGCCAAGTGTTGATAGGCGCTGTGACTGGGATCAAAGGTGTACGACCCGTCGGCATTTAGCGTAAAACCGTCTATGGTCGGTGCGGTGTAGGTGGCCGTTTCATGGGCATCGGCATCAGTTGAGGTAATGTTGCCAGAGATCACACTGCCATCTTCAGTCGCACTCTGGGCTTGGATCTGATCCAGGACAGGCGCATCGTTAGTCCCGGTTAAGGTGATGACAAGATTTTTCGTGTCACTAGCTCCAGCCAAATCTGTAAGAGTTACCGGAATTGTAATTGTTTGCACATCGCCTTGGGCTAAATGATTGTAGCTGCTGTGACTGGAGTCAAAGCTATAGCTACCATCTTGTTTCAGCACAAAACCGTCGACACTCGGGGAAGAAAAGCTAACTCGGTCGTGGTTATCTATTTCATGGACAAAGATTGTTCCTGTTGTTAGCGTCGTATCGCCTTCATGTGCTGCTTGAGCTGTAATAGAGGTGATCTCCGGCGCATCGTTAGTGCCCGTCACGTCAATCGTTATCGTTTGCTGTACCGGTGTGCCGCTGCTGTCTGTGGCCGTGACAGTAAAGTGTTCTGTCACCTGTTGATTGGCATCTAGGATATCTGTCGCATGGCTTGTATTGTCCAGTTGATAATGCCACTGTCCCTGTTGATCAATACTCAACTGACCATAGCGGCCCTGCCCCTGAACCACTTGCCAGCTGAGGGTATCGCCCGTGTCTGGATCGGTTACGTTTAACGTACCAGTGGCATCGGCATTGCCACTGGTTCCATCGCCCGCCTCTATTACAGCACCGGTGCTAGTCCCCGCAATTACCGGCAAGTCATTGCTGCCGGTCAAGGTAATATTAAGTTGATGTGCAGTGCCGTCTGCCGTGTGAACGGTTAATAATTCATGCTCTACTTGTCCTGCTAATAGCGATTGAGACTTGGCTCCGTCAAGTGTGTAAGACCAGTTACCACTTACATCAATATGTGCAGTACCAAATGTGCCCACAATCGTTTCTGGTTTAAAGCTAGACTCGCCATCATCTTTATCAACGATATGTAATTGGCCGGTTGTTAATTGACCACTATCTTCAACCACTTGTCCTGTCGACACGCCACTAATCGTCGCCGCATCATTCGTGCCGGTAATCGTGATGCTTGACGTCTGTGCAGTAGCCCCACCACGCGAATCGTTCACCTGATAACTGATTATTAGTGTCGTGCTCGCACCTGCCGCTAAGTGTTGAAACGTCGCACTGCCCGGGGTCACTGTTATCGTGTGACCATCAGC
>NZ_LWFI01000893.1:0-848 GCF_001635735.1 Oleiphilus sp. HI0067 | reverse complement strand
ACTATATATGGATTTTTATTCGAAAATACCCTCTAGTTGATTAATGAGGATCTCATAATAATGATTCAGCAAAGCTAACTAATTCTTAGAGAAGTAGATATTGCGATAACTCGCTTGGGCATCTTGTTTTGAATTGTCTGTGTCAGTCATGATCGCAATTGCATCAATACGGGATATGCCCTTACCGAAAAACGCCTTAAAGTCTTCTTTCAAATTGCGTTTCTCGGTATACCAAGTCCCTGACGCCGAACTTGCATTTTTTACGGGAACCATTTGGGCGTTGTCGCCGGCAAAGGCATTTGGCCAAGCATCTTTGCTCGTAGCGCTAGAAGACCAAACATAGTTTAGTGCGATCGTATTCCAGAAAAACAAACCACCATCAACAACAACATACATTCGTGCAACATAATCATCACCTGACTTACTTTGCTCATCTAATGCAGCTAAGCTCTTATCGGACCTCCACTCCCAATTCAAGTAAGGAAATTCGTTAATATCGATATCTTGTTTCAAAAACAGGCCTGACGCACTTGCATTGCTGATTGCCCTCAAGAATGACGCTCCGTCACTATCACGCTCGAGCATATACTGCGTCTCTCCCTCAAATGACTTTGACTCCCATTGTTTTAGGTCGTCTTCTGAGGGAGACAAAACTGATAAGGTCTCTGCATAAACCGCCTTACTTGCACCAAGCAATACCGCTAATAAAAAGCTCATGACTAAACGAGCTGCTTTTACTCCACGCATTTTCATACCCTACAATTGTTTAGAGGACACTATAGACAAATTATGACTGCAAAGTTCCTCGCACAAAAACTGTAGACAATAAAAAAGGAGCTCTTCGGCTC
>NZ_LWFI01000892.1:0-929 GCF_001635735.1 Oleiphilus sp. HI0067 | reverse complement strand
AACGCAGCCGCTACAGCATGTATAGCTATTAGGTACATGGCTAGATTTTTTTGTTTGCCGAAAAGTAGAATTAGACCCGTTAAGATACAAGCAAAAATTGAAACCAAAGTAAAAATGAATAGCCAGCTACCTGACTCGCTTGGAGACAACGCGTATTTGGCAGATGATATTGCAAGCTGAACAGAATCTAGGCAGTCAGGCCGAGCAGAAAATAGAAACACCCACCATATGGCTATAAGAGCCACTGCACCTAACAAGCTTAATGTTCCTGCGATTTTGCTACCCATTGCGATCTCTTAGTGCATAACAGTTAATTCTACGTACCCGATACGGGTATCACTTTTCAATTAGGTTAACACCTTCGGAAGGATCAATTCATTAATAATCATAGACTTATGAGACTTCCGTTTTTTCAAATTGCGCACACTCTTTAGCAAATGCGTACTGAATACGCATTTGCTAATTCATTACCTCCTTAAAATCAGAGCTTTATAAGAGTAAGCAGTGATACCCGCCGCTCGCGCGGTTATCACAGCCGACCTGTAGATATAATTTGAACCTACACAACTCGACCTCTCGAAGCAGGTGCGATCAAAGCGTTAAGGTCTGCAATCTTCTTCGAAGCGGGCATGGTGAACTGCGAAGCACTAACAGCGGCTTTTGTCTATTTGCGAATGGAAAACCAATGTCCGCTTTTCATTCTTATGGGTCTATTCTGACAGGCTTTGAAAATACCTGATACAAAATAGCGGACGAAAATCGGCTCTATTAAACTGTCTGAAAGTTTTTGATTCTATTAAGTTATAGCTCTGTACTTTCAGCTCTCATGAATTTGATACTTTTGATAGATGCAAATAAAAGAATAACCAAAGAAATGTCTAGAAAACTAAAATCAGGCAGAGATCGGTCAAGCAAGGCAAAAAGTAAAT
>NZ_LWFI01000891.1:0-2694 GCF_001635735.1 Oleiphilus sp. HI0067 | reverse complement strand
TTGCTGTGTCGAAGATAGTGACTGCAAATTCGTGCTTAGCGTTAGTAATTCGCTCGTTGTATTGTGTGCTTTTGTTGAGCTTTGTGCCACTTGATCTACTAGTTCACAGACCGTTTCGGTGTAGTGATCAAAATCTTGCAGGAGCTTGTTGCTACGACTGGTACGAATCGAAAGGTCAATTTTATCTTCCTTTACGATCGCGCGTGTTGTGGTGCTAAGTTCTATAGATGCGAGGAATTCTTTTTTAAGATCGATAGACATCCATACGATGACAGCGGACTCTATAACAACGTATGCTGCGTGGAGAAATATCACGCTAATGCCAAGTTCTGTGCTGGGTAATACCCAAACATTTACTCCGCCTGATTGCAGATAGAAAAAGCTAAGGTGGTGTGTGGCTATTGTTGCAGCCGCTGCGAGAACCGGGGCCCAGTCTCGATAGTAGAGCAGCAAGGCGATTAACACGAACACACTAAAGTGAAATTCCAGCATGCCGTGTGCTTGCTGAATATGTAGTGACGTCATAATCATAAACGCCGTGCCAATGAAAAGGCGAGTGACTAATGCTCCGGGCGCAAAGTGTCTGATAAGCAGTGCAGTACCAAAAGTACCACCGCCGATAAACATAGCTTCAACCCATGAGTTGTATAATGGAGCAATCGCAAACGAAATGGTAAATAATAAGCTCATGATAGCGAGCATTACTTTATCCGCTTTCATGTAGTGTTCACGCAGCAACGTCTCGTTCACCGAGCTTTCTTGTTTTGAATACATCATAACTTAGACTATCTGTTTACCTGTTTACCTGTTTATCTGTTTATCTGTTTATCTGTTTATTTGTTTATCTATTGAATTATTCCAAGGACAAAAACATCCATTACCTAGCACGTTAAATTGTGGCTGTTTATACCCTTCGTACCATTGTTCTAGACGCGACATGACAAGATCCTCTCCTTGTCCGCATACGTCACCCGAAGAATAGGGACCGTGATAGAGAATTTCGCCCTCTGGTGAAAAGACACTGACAGATGGACTTGATATAGCCCAAAGATTTAAGCCTGATTTTAGCATTGTGCTGTCATTTGATATCATTTCAATATGATTTACATTAGTTAATTCGCGCTTTAACTCACGCATGTGTGGTCTAGCAAAGCGTGTGCAACTGCATTGTTCATCGATATAGTGTACAAGTGTGATTTTTCCTGTTTTATATTCAGGCGTCTGTCTGATGTCTGGAGCATTTTTATGTAAAAATGCACGATAATCAGATGAAAATAGGTGCCATAGTCCGAGGCTAGCGACCAGTAACCACGTGCATGCGAGCGCCCAGATTAGGGGCATGAAGGCGTCTTTTTGGATCTTGTTATCGTTTTTAGACATTAATATCGACTTCGCTCAAAGTTCTATAACTCTTGAATTTGAGAGACGTCCCATATTCTTATCATATTTAGTTCGTGGTCAAGTACCAATACGCAGCTAACAAGGAAGTTGATGATCCTTTGCATGCCAAAATGTTGCCGGGTTCGTGATATTTAGCGCTTCAATTCGGCTTGCGAGTTGTTCTGCAGCTTGATCGGGAGTGACATTACCTATATCGCCAATCATATTCGTTCCGACTAAACCGGGATGCAATATTGCAACCGCAATGTTTTTGTCAGCGAGGTCATGAGCAATCGAAACTGCAGCGGCGTTCAAAGCGCATTTAGACATGCGGTAGCCATATCTTCCACCGCTAGTGTTATCTTCAATAGACCCCATACGGCTGGTGATAAAAGCTATTTTTCCACCATCGGTCATATTGCGCTGAAGAGCTTCTGTAACGCGAAGAGGGCCCAGTGTATTCACCTCAAATTGGTACCGAATAGTTTCGTAGTTTAAGTTTGCGATCTTTTCATCACGCAAGATGCCAGCATTGTTGATCAGAAGGTGGATCTTGGTGTCACCTAATGATTGTTTTAAAGCTGCGATTGAAGAGGGGAGGGTAATGTCGATGTCTTGAACGATTTTGACATCAAGGGCGCTTAGCGCAGGTGAGGGCGTTCGACAGACCGCGATCACGGCCCACCCTAGAGAAACATAGTGTTTGCATAGCGACAGACAAATACCGCGATTGGCACCTGTTACAACGACGACTTGATTCATACTTTACTCAGTAAATTTTCTTTGTTTGATTTTATTGCAAAACTTAGGCTAAACCAGCCAACAATAAAAACTTTGCTACGCTTGCAGCACAATTAATGGCGAAGGATTTGGAGTCATGAGTGTGTTTATTAGCGTTTTGGGTATTCTAGTTTTACTAGGGATTGGCTTTCTTTTGTCTACTAATCGCGGTGCGGTAAATCCTAGAACTGTTTTTGGAGCGCTTGCGATCCAGATAGTCTTGGGAGCATTGGTCTTATATGTGCCGATTGGTCGAGAAATATTAAATACCATTACAGCTGGAGTTGCTCACGTCATTAATTATGCGAATGAAGGGATTGGCTTTTTGTTTGGAGGTCTGGTTAGCGACAAAATGTTTGAAGTCTTTGGTGGAGGCGGATTTGTCTTTGCATTTCGTGTATTGCCGATTGTCGTGTTCTTCTCATCATTAGTTGCTGTGCTGTATTACCTTGGAGTAATGCAGAAAGTGATTCAGTTTTTAGGTGGTGGCTTACGCGAGGTATTAGGGACTAGTAAAACAGAATCTTTATCTGC
>NZ_LWFI01000890.1:0-6077 GCF_001635735.1 Oleiphilus sp. HI0067 | reverse complement strand
AGATTCAAAAAGCGATTCTTAATCTTTTTGATAACGAAGATTTTTATAGATTAGGATATGCCTTTTGGACTTTTTATTTAGATACGTATAGAGAATTTGAGGAAGCAAGTGATCCAGATTTGTTTTCTGTTAAACAATTGAGCTGGGCGTTTGATGAAGACGAATTTCTACAAGCTTATTTAGATCTACATCTCGAGAAATCTCCGTTTTTCCAACAAAAATTGAAATATGTAAGACGACGAACTCAATACAACAAAGGAGATCCTAATGCCATTTACTACCATCTCCCACGCATTATTTTTCATAAAAATGATATGAATGAGGTCTATGGGTGTGAAAAGTTGCCGAGAGATCGTCTGATGTATTTGTTGGATGGCTATGATGAGGAGTTTAAGAACAGTGTGTATCCCATATAAATGTTCGTATCATTTAGCGAAAGCTGGCGTTCGAGTTAAAAGTTCAGCCGCGCTAATTTTAAGCTTCGTTATTCTTAGGTTGTCGTTAATTGAGCAGCACAAGACCGCCTAAGGAGGAATTCAATTAAGTATGAATATCTTGATATTCTAGGTCCGCTATTTAAAGACGACCTGACGTAAGCTCAGACTGCAAACATACTGATGCGACTTCCGCTTTTGTCTAGCAAGTAGCATTCACAAGTAGAGATTTCTAAGCATTACAACTCGATCTTTTTGGTCAACATCTAAGCCGAAACCAATAGTTTCCAGTCATCTTATGTTCGGTTGAAAATGGCAATCTAAAGCGACCTCGTTCAATCACTCAGTGATTCAGGCAGACTTCTTGGCTAGGACTTTATTCGGCTAACCATTGAAGTACTTGCTCGTGTATTTCAGGACGGTATAACAAGTCAAAGTGATTCATGGCGTATGTAATCGATTGATTCTCTCTAGCAATGTTTAATGACATTTCCTGTTTCGTGTGCTCACCCAGAGCGCTCGAAACAGGTACTAGTCCGTCACCTAGCAGTTTGTCTTGGAGATCTCCTCGATCAAGGCCAATCGTGCTTGCAGCGGCATAACACTTTACGTCCCTCGGTAAGGGAATGATATGTTCTGGCCCTTGACGGCGTTTAAATCGATCAAAGCACTGCCAGTCCTCATCCACGATAATGCCATAACGCAAGTCAGTGATACCCGAACTTCGAGCCATCCCCAAGCGCGCCAATGCAGCCGAATAGGGAATGACACTCCAGAGTGTTTCGAGCCAATTGCTTTTGCGTTCTAGAGGCGCACCATGATGAGGTGTACCCAAGAAAACAACCTTACACATCTTCGAAATCCATTTACTTTGAGCACCGTAATGGCATGCACTGCGTGCCACAAGACCACCCATGCTATGCGTTACCAAACTAATTTCCTCAACATCTACAGGCCAATTTTCTAGCAGTTTCTCTAAACACTGCGCTAGCTCCCGACCGTTTTGCGATATGTGTTTGCCACTGTTGTAGCGCAAATATAACGGTGTATAGTTCAGATCACTTTCAAGGCCATCAGCATGACTCGCACCATCACGCTGCCACTGGGCATCACTCATGCAAAGACCGTGAATCAACACCACAATTTTGGAGCCAGGATTGGCGACTTGGTGAGTTATCTTCTCAGTTTCCAGAATCAGGCTCTGAGCTTTGTGCCGAAGCTGCATCGTAAAAGCGATAGGGTTACCGGTCTCCTCTAAATGGTCTCCTATTAGACCATTTAATGCGGCCGACAGATGACCAACCAGTGCAGACTGTTGGTGCTCGGAAGGGATTTTCACGATCGGCAATAGCGTCTTTACACCCGAGCGGAAAGTATTGTTAAAAGAACGAATCGTTCGATAGGTAAAACCCGTTATACCCTTCGTGTGTTTAGAGCGACTCTCGCTCCAGGGCATTTGGTGACGTGAGATATCTGCATGCATAGCTTCAACAATCTCGGTCACGGATGCGACTAGATCAAAAGCTAGCAAACTGCCGCCTTGTATTAATTGCACCGTCTCTTTAGACACAGACATCCTTTGCCTCCTCTATCCCTAACTTGATCGCTACTACCATCATATAGATAAAGCGTCTACCCAAGCTAATTAAAATCTAGAGTTAGGCCAATATAATTTGAAGCATGGATACTACCTCTATTTAACGTGCACTGTTAATCCTTAGTAGTAGTGACACTCATGTTGTCGTTCTCGCACCCAATCAGTAATGACTAGATAGGAAACACTAAAGCTTTACCGTACCTTCGGAATTAGAACGAAGGGACAATCCCCTTGAGTTCGAAGAACTCAGGGTCGCCTTTTGAGGAAGATGATTTGCGAAGCAAGAGAGGCTGGCATGTTCCACCATAAGACCTTTGGCGATGCAAAGGTCTTAAGGTGCCGTCGGCTGCGGCCGACAGGAAAAGACGAATGACGAACTGTCTAAAAAAGTAACTTAAACGAGCTGCGTTAAGCTGTCTTTGGAATAGTCTTCTAGTTCGTCTAAGCGTTCTTCACGCACTTTGATCACCCATTCAGGGTCTTGCAACAACGCACGACCAACCGCAACTAAATCGAATTCGCCGCTGTTGATGCGATCATTCAACTGAGTAATCGAACCTGCTTCTACACCTGCCTGCGCTGACATATTCATACCATGTTCTTCACCAACGAAGCTGGTATTTAAGCCAACACTACCGACTGTGATAACCGGCTTACCGGTTAACTCTTTGGTCCAACCTGCTAAGTTCATGTGGCCGTTTTCTGGCGCATCTTCGAATTCTTTTTCCCAGTAACGACGCGTGCTGCAATGGAATATATCCACGCCGGCTTCAACCAAAGGAGTTAGGAATGTTTTCAATTCTTCTGGTGAGTTAGCTAAACGCGCATCGTAGTCTTGCTGCTTCCACTGAGAAAAGCGGAAGATAATCGGGAAGTCTGCACCCACACGCGCACGAATCGCTTTCACAATTTCTACTGCGAATTTAGTGCGGGAAACGAGATCGCCGCCATAACTATCGTCACGCTGATTGGTACCTTGCCAGAAGAACTGATCAATCAGGTAGCCGTGAGCACCATGCACTTCCACTGCATCAAAACCGATGGCTTTGGCATCTGCTGCAGCCTGCGCAAATGCTTCAACGACTTCATCGATATCTTGCTGATTCATCGCTACGCCGTTTTCTCTGCCCGGCTTAAATAAGCCAGAAGGGCTGTGGCCAGGAACAGAAGTATCTGGCTCTATGCCTTCTTTACGAACTGAGCCGACATGCCATAGCTGCGGGGCAATTTTGCCGCCTTTTGCGTGTACTGCATCAACCACTTTTTTCCAGCCCGCTAAGGATTCTTCACCGTGCATAAAAGGTACGCGCGCATAACCATTAGCAGCCTTATGACCAACCGTGGTGCCTTCGGTAATAATCAATCCCACTTCGTTTTCTGCACGGCGAGCGTAATACGCTACGTTTAAATCATTCGGTACATTGCCCGGAGAAAAGGTACGTGTCATTGGCGCCATTACAATGCGGTTTTTTAGTGAAAGGGGGCCTAACTCAATCGGATCAAATAATGGGGAATTGCTCATAATACTCTCGTCGTTAGTTCTATTGCATAGGCTCTAATTATTGAGCGCTTAAGTACGAACCAGCGCAGCAAATTGCTGCATGGTTTGATGAAACATGTCTTTACCGTGCAAGCGAGCGTGATATAGCGCTCCCTTACAACTAAAAATAAATAAGCCAGCTAGGGCTCTGGCAGAGTCTTCAGCGGATGCGCAATCTGGGATATGGGTAGAACGGAACTCTCCAGCCTCTATGCCTTGCTTAATGACCTGCTCAACCCAGTTCAGCTCAATATCGCCAAGCTGCTTTAAACGCTCGCGAATGCTGTCGTCCAATACAGGTAAGTCATTATGAAAGGCACTGATCGGGCACATTAGGTGTTCATTGAGGGTGTGTTTTTGCGCGGCCTTGAAATAGCGCTCTAACTTATTCCAGTTACTTGAGCCTTTCGCCTCGAAATTATTCAGCCCTTCTTCTAGCCACTGCTGAGTCCAGTCACACAGGGCTAAACCCAGATTTACCTTTTTTGGAAAGTAGTGATGTACGCTGGCTTTCTTGATGTCGAACTCGCGGGCGATATCTAGAAAGCTAAAGCCGTTGTAGCCGCGGGCACGTAAAAGCTCAGCCGAATAGTCGATGATTTGTTGTCGGGTGTTGGTTGTCATGTGTTCATCCTACCTACCGGTAGGTAGGCAGGTCAAGCGGCATTATTTGCCCAACCAAACTCGATGCCAGCATGTGCACAGCGAGGCTGCTAAGCGCTATTTTTATCAATAGTATGATTTTGTCGTTGTCTGCCTTTATGCGCAGCTTAGTGCCCAAAAATGAGCCGGCTATCGCACAGACGATCATTACACTGATCAGCAATAAGCTATCACTCAAAAACGGGGTGATAGCCAAATACACTGGGATTTTTGCAAGATGACTGATCGTCATAAACATGGCGCTGGTGGAGATAATCTGATCGTTAGATTCTAATTCTTTAGTCAAAACGGATAAGGCTAGCGGGCCCGGCGCTCCAACGATTAGCCCTAAGCCGGTCTGGAGAAAGCCAATCAAATAATAACTTTCAAACTTCTTTATAAATGCGCCAAAGGTTTTGCTCCACAGGTTGAGAAGTAGATAGCAAGCAATCGCAACAGGCAAGAATTGCAGGGGAATATTAAATAGCGCGAGGCTAAATACGATCGTCCCTAGAACTGAGCCGATCAAAAATGCAGGAAAGAGGTGCCACTGAACATCAGACAGTGAAAAGAACATTCGTGAAGCATTACTCGCAATCTGGGTAATGCCATGAATCGGAATGATAATGCTTGGGCTAAGAAACAGCGGAAGAATCGCAATCAGTAGCATCCCCCCACCAAAGCCAATGACGCCTGCGATGATAGACGTGATTAATGTGATGAAACCGAGTGTAAGGATCATGCCCATTTTATAAGCCGTAAGCTGGTCGATAGTTATGAGATCTTTGCATGATGCCCTTTCGTTACGGTAACGAAGCCTCAAATTTTTGAACTAACATATTCATCTCTCTACCGTGATGATATGTCTGCCTTTCTTGTTCTGTTCGGTGAATGCGAATCGCTGTTTTGAAGAACGGTGCGTCATACACGAAGGTATGAAATTCACCGACTTCTCCGCAAGGGTCGACACACTCGGGTAATCCCTCAAGCAGGGAATTATCGTAGTCTGCGCCGCAGCAGTGTTCCTCAAGATGTTTTAGATTAATGCTTTGCAGCAAGGCTCGAATCGGTGTGTTGATGATTTGTCGAGCGATCTCTCGAGACAGATCTATCTGTTCTTCGATTAAGAGCGGAAATACACACTCAATAACTGTTTCTGAAAATAGTTTTTGTCGAAACTCGACAATGCCGTTGCAGTATAAATCGCCAAATGCGATAGCATCGAATGGAACGGTCCAGTTCGCTAAGCCCTCTAATAGTGTGTTTTTGTATACTTCGTTCGATACTTGGTCGGCCATCTTGATTTCGAGTAGGGGGAGCTCCATTGCTTGGGCTTGAAGACGCACATACTCGATGGGAGTAGCTTGAATTGGCACAAGCGATTTGCTTTCAGAGTACGTCGTAACTAAACCAACAACTTCATATTCAGTTGACTCAATCATTCGTTGCATTGTAAGTGCTGAATCCTTTCCAGAACTCCAGCTAATAATTACTCGCTTCAAGTGCCGTGCCTTAGTTGGCGGTGATATCGATTCCGTAATTCTAAAAAATAGCCATCCCAATAGCACTAGAACAGAATCAATTATGTAAAAATAGCGTAGTGATTCATTGAGAGCAGTTTAATGTGAATGCTGTGATCATTGCTTCAGCCAACAATAATTAAGAGTAATAGCTATGAATGTTCTGATCACTGGTGCCTCTGGTTTTATTGGAGGGAGGTTAGCCTCTTATCTACTAAACAATGGGGTATACAAGGTGCGGGTAACCGGCCGTTCACAAGCCTTAATCGAGCAGTTTTCTGGAGAAGCAGTAGAGTGCTTAATTGGTGATTTAAGCGATGTAGAATTTACCAATCAGCTAACGA
>NZ_LWFI01000889.1:0-13911 GCF_001635735.1 Oleiphilus sp. HI0067 | reverse complement strand
TCTTGGCTCAGTGTGATACTTCCATCCTCATCAATTGCATACGCCAAGTTACCTGAAACTGGCGGGTCATTCACAGGAACAACTACGATATTCGCTTGGGCCGTATCGGTACCACCCTGACCATCAGACACGGTAAAGTCGACGGTGACATTACCATTGAAGTTCTCATTCGGTGCAAAGGTATATGTGTCATCTCCATTATCGGTGAAGATTCCATCCGTACCTGTGTATGTAACATCTGAGATACTCAGCGTATCGCCATCAACATCCGACGCTCCCGTTAACAGATCCCCATCTGTAAGCGTGATCGTCCCGTCTTCGTTCATCTGGAAATTCTGATCCTGCGCGACCGGCAGATCATTCACTGGGTTCACTGTCAAATCGATATTGGCTGCGACTGTCGCTTCACCATCGAATACATCGAAACTAATATCGAGATCGCCATTGAAGTTTGCAGCCGGTGTCAGCGTGAACGTCCCATCACCATTATCTGTAATCGTCAGTTCCGGATTGGCTGTCTGTAGATTCAACGCCGTGAGCGTATCACCATCCACATCGGACGAATTTGCCAGCAACACTTGTTGCGTTACAAGTAGCGAGTCATCTTCCTGCATAGTAAGTTCAATAGTACTACCGACATCTGGGTCATCATTAACGCTAGTAACATCCATTTGAAATGTTTCAGATACGGTTTTTGTATCGAAGTCTTCACCTTCAGCTGCAACTTGGTCAGTCGCTTCCTCAACAATCACATCAAAACTTTCAGTCGTCGTCTCAGAATCTGGATCGTTGTCGTTAAGAGCCTCTTCGAGCTGCGTCAACGCGTCATCTACGCTAATGTTGGAATCGAGTAAATCCTGAGCAATGCCTTGCGCGGCTTGAGCAAAATCTGGATTCTGAAGCGCAGCGGCGATGTCGTTCCCACCAACACTTTGAATACCAACTGCCTGAAGCGCGTTGGCAGTTGCCTCTTCGCTTAAACCGGCTGCGTCCTCACCATCAGAAGGCTCGTCTGACTCCAACTGAGAATCGACAATATTTGATTGCGCGTCGCTTGATTGAACCGCATCTGGTGATGCCTCTTCTTCTCCACCAGACGCGACTCCCTCGTCTGCGCTCTCGCCCTCAGTGTTCGACCCACTAAGATCTTGTTCCGCTTCGGTTATCTGACTATTTACGGTATCAGCACCAGTTGCTGCAGTATTAGTGGTTGTTGATTGCTGATTATTACTGCCCGAAGACCCATTCTCACTATTCGCCTCAGGGGTTACGCTGTTCTCGACTGCATCATTTAATGGGTTGTTTTCGTCATTAGGGATATCAGACATTGCGCTCTTCTCCAAACATTCAGATCACAACTCGATTTCGAGTTGTATTCAACGACAAACTCTAAAGCTTTGTTTTTTTACAAATAACTTTTCATGAAAGTAGTATTGATACGCGCGGTCTCAAGGAGGCGGCAAATAACCGTGATGAATATCACAGTAGAAACAAGAAAAGATAAAATCTATTCGCTATAAAGCATTGAAATTATTAGACAAATTCAAATTATTTAATTTGCTCAAGATTTGTGTGTTTTTGTTACACTTCTCGTTAGTTTTGTTGTTTGGGAAGGTTTTAAAAACAAGGTTAAAAGTTCATCAGTAAACGTCTGATGAAGGAGATAAATATAGAAGCTAATTCTATTAAATCTTTTCGAAATGAATGCAATCAAAAATGGATTTTATATGCATAGAAAAACAGCTCCCGAAGGAGCTGCTTTAAGGGGCAAACTTATTGCCGACTAAACACCGATTGCACCACCGTCTGTTTTACGGAATACAACTGTCGCTGCGCGAGGGCGAATGCTCGTACCTGATGGAGTTTCAGTTGTTGCATCAACCGCATATGGCCAGTTGCCTGGGTGCTGAATATTCGCAAAGAAACTTGAATTATCACTCGCAATCGCAAGCCCTGTCACTTCACAACCATTCGGACCAACAAAGAAACGACGTAATGCATCTTGATTCTCTGCCGAAATCACCTGCTGTTCACCATCAACACGTAACTTAGATGGAATAACAGCGAGCATTTGGTCGTTGGTATAGTTTTCAACTTCGTCTGCACCATTATCGGTTTGAATCCACATAATGCCGCGGTTATCAAACAACAGGCCGTCAGGGCTTGCGAACTGATTCATCTCAGTCAGACCAGAATTATTGTAGCTCGCTGCATCAACGCCCGAAGATGGTGCGCCAAATACAAAGATATCCCATTCAAATGCAGTTGGTTCTGCACTCTCATCCCAACGAAGAATATGGCCATACTTATTGTCTAAACGTGGATTAGCTGGGTTTGTCCCTGTTGTCGCATCACGGCGCGTATTGTTAGTGAGAGTGAGATAAACACTACCTGTAATTGGATCGACTGCACACCATTCTGGACGGTCCATTGGGGTTGCGCCCACGGCATCCGCCGCTCCTGGAGTGTTAAGAATCAATTCACCAAGAGAAGAGAACATATCGCCCAAGGTTGAGCCAGCCGTTAGGCTGTTATCTGCAATATAGTTGTCTGATAACGCCGTGCTCAATACTAGAGGGATCCACTCACCAGTGTTGTCGTCATTAAAGCGCATAACATACAGCGTGCCCTCATCCATGTACTTCGCACCTGTGGCTAAACGATCGCTTGGCGATGCATCTGCTGCATCCCAAAGTGCGGTGGATACGAACTTATACATATATTCAAAGCGCCCATCATGACCTGTATAAAATACAACGGGTTGTCCAACGGTTAACTTACCGAAGACACAGCCTTCATGACGAATGCGACCTAGTGCAGTGCGTTTAACCGCCATGCTTGTGTTGTCGTATGGGTCGATTTCAACAATATAACCGTGGCCATTTGGCTCGTTACGGTAATCCGTTGTTGGACCTGAGCCAGATGGCGTCGCGTCAAAACGCGTGAACTCATCGGCGACTTCAGAGCCGTCACCTTTTACATCATCCCAACCGTAGCGCGTATCGTCATCGTCTACACCAAGACGTTCATCCGCTGTGCTGCGCGTACCGGTATTAACAAAATAACCAGGCCAGTTTTCTTCACATGTGAGATAGGTTCCCCAAGGAGTATAGCCATTGCCACAGTTATTCAATGTTCCACGAACACGGTCCCCCGCTTGTGAATATGGCGTCACTAGCACTGAAGGATCTTGAGTAACAGGCCCCGAGATGCGCATTTCTGTCGCACCCGTAAAACGACGATTATATGAGTCATTGTCGACAACAGACCAAGTATCACCAGTTAAACGAATACGGATAACAGAAACACCGTGTGCGTTGATTTCTTTGCGTACTTCTTCAACATCTGTGCGCATACCGGTAATCGCGTCACGTGTTGCACCAGCAGGGTGAAGTGCATTTTGGTCGATATATTCGTGGTTGATACACAACAAGCCATCTGTCTCTTCGTCGTTTAATGGGAAGAAGTGCATGCCATCGTGGTGCATACCTACTGAGTTCGCTTGGTCTTCAGCAGTGTTCGTGCCGTCATCACGCCAAGCATTTGCAGTATTGTTAAGCGGCGTGCCCCAAGGCGCTAGTACCGATGCGGTATAACCCGCAGCAACGGTCACTGCATCAGTGAGAGAACCTGGAATAGACTCAAACCCCAAAGACACTGAACTCTGATCAGCACCGACAGAAGGGCTATCGCTACTGCTACAAGCACTCAAACCAAATGTAGACAGCATGCCTAATGCAGCCATGCCCCCAACACCGCCTTTTAAAACCGCTCTGCGGTTAAAATTCGCTTCCATTACCTCTGAAAAAGGCGCATTGGAACTCTTGTTAAACTTGCGCGGATCAAACGTCGCTTTACTCATTATCACATCCTAAATTTTATGGATTTATCTTGTTTGCGAAAAACTCACGCCGAAGAAACTAGCCGTGTGATGTGACAATTATTTGAAAAAAATATGACGTTTTAGCGGCAAACAATACAGGCATTCATCCACAACAAAGTACGGACTCGCGTCGAAAAAAATACATCTCGCTGAAGTAAAAATGTCATGTTTAAAAAATAGGATGTGTCGCTTTGGAATCACTCGAGTAGGTAAGAAAAATGGGGATTAGTCCAACACAGTTACTGATTATTTTAGCAATCGTAGCCTTACTATTTGGAACAAAAAAGCTTCGCAATATGGGTGGCGATTTGGGCAGTGCCGTCAAGAATTTCAAAAAAGAAATGAATCAAAACGAGCAGATACCAGAAGCAAGCCTGACACATTCTATTTCAGAAGCTGATTCGAAGGTCGACGCTACACCTGTACAGAGTTCAGCGCAGAAAAATAGCTAAGTTTCATCGCTGCTTTTCTGCGTAAATCATATAGTTGATCGCCAGCGATTCAATGATCGACATCGATCGATTGACAGGATTAACGCGCACACCAGCTTTGCGAACTACCTCGAAAGCGTCAGCGTTAAGGAACGCCTCAATCTCAGAAGGTTTTCTGAGCATAGAATAATGATGCGTTCCTTTTGGAAGCCATCGCAATACATATTCGGCGCCAAATACCGTCACAAACCAAGCTAGCCAATTACGATTAATGGTGGCAACAAAAGTGGCACCACCCTCTTTTACAAGTTCATGGCATGACGCCATAAACAAGGGAAGATTGGCAACATGCTCAACAACCTCCATGTTGAATACAACATCGTACTGAACACCTTCGTTTCGTAGCTCTTCAACTGAAATAAGACGATATTCAATATCAAGCTGCTGTTGTTCTGCATGTGTTTGCGCAATGGCAATATTCTTTTCTACGACATCGATGCCTGTAACCCTAGCGCCCAAACGCGCCAAAGATTCGCTCAATATTCCGCCGCCACAGCCAACATCTAAAACAGATAGACCAGATAAAGGCTTCAGGGAGTTTGCCATTTCGGATTGAGCGCAGAGTTGCTCGACAATCCAGTCAACCCGAAGCCTGTTTAATCGATGAAGCGGCCAAAATGGACCTTCTGCATCCCACCAGGTTTCTGCAAGTTGATGGAAGTGCGCGATTTCTCGTTGATTGATGGTCGTAGAATGATTTGTCACCCGAGTTCTCCAACAAACTAAGCCTTAAGAGTACGACTAAAGACGGAACGAAGTTCACCAAAGCTTAGGTTTAATCCGATAAGACAGGGATGGAGATAAATGTTTTTATAGGCGAAAAAAAGGCCGACTATTGTCGACCCTTTTTATTTGGTAGCGGGGGCCTCTACTGAAAAGAGCTATCAAACACATGTTTTATAAATAAATAAAGGCCATATATAACTAAACTGGCACCAAATATGGCACCAGTTTACATCAGTTACGAGTAATGCCGTTTTGAGGTAGTGAGGCTTTGCGAGACAGCATTGCGATTTCTGCAGTCATCAGTAGAAGGCATGCCGCAATGAACGATATAGTAGTGACGAGGATTAACCACCATGGCCCGCTAGCGGATAAACCTAGTAATATATAGGCGAAGATCAATAATATTACGGCAATAACAACCGCAACAGGAAACAAAGCATTCTTCCAGCTAAGCTCTGAAGCTTTAACATCCCAGACACCTGAGTGCATGGGCGATATCAGACCGACAGTGACTATTAGCACGCCCCAAACATGGGAAATATAAACGTTGAAAATTTCTTTAATCATCTCAGTTGAGTAAAGAGTTTCGAAGTAGAGTACGAGAGCCCAGCTCGTAATAAACAGCCAGTGCTTAATTGATTTCCCTTTAAAATTCATTCTTGAATAGTCCCTTGCTCAGAATTGTTTCTGGCGTCAGTAATGTTGTTATGTAGAAATTGATTAAAGATGTGGCACGAGACAATTTTGGATCTGGGTAACACGATACCGAAGTCATCAGGGTTTTCTCTGCCTGCTGTTTCAAAGTCCTCAATTGACGAAAAATAGTCATTAGAGAGTGTTAGCTCCAACGTTTCCGAGTCTCTATAGCCACTCATCATAGGGAGGATAGTTAAATAGCTAGACTCAGTCATTGGCTCAACTGTATCGAGCACATAGCCTACATACGCTTTTCGATTATCTAGAGTAACTTGCAGTGGTTTTTCTTCGATCATCGAAGTTAGGATGGTTTTGCTAAGATCGTCTTTCTGAAACACGTCGTACAATGCGCTAGCTCTGTCGGTTCTGATGTTTTGACCTACGATAAACAAGCCAGTTATAAGAGCCTGCCAAATTGTAAAGTGGAGAAGAGATTGAAATAGATTTTGCTCGAACAAAAGTCCAGTGTGGCAGTCAGCGCAACTCAGGTTTTGGATAAGGCGCGCGAAAGAATATGCGACGATTGAAAAGAATATGCCCCAAGAAAGAGACATAAGATAAAGGTGTTGCCCTGTCTTTCTAGCGGCCTGATACTTGAATTTAAATGTAGTGGATATGAAAACGTAACCGGCACAAGACGCAACGATGAGGACAAAGGCTATTCCATCAGCCGTCATATGATTCTATCCTAAGCTTGGTGATACGAGGACTCTTGGTTGCAATCTTTTTTCTTATTGCGAGCGGAAATAAGGTCTCTTACTGACCGTAAAAGAGAAGAGTTATCTTCAAAGGCTTCGTCCATTTTTCGATGCGCAACGCCATCGCCCACAATAGTGTAGTTTTTTCTCAGCACCTTAAGTGCATTAGCTTTGCGTTTATCTTCCATCTGAACCTCCATCGTCAGCAATAGTATGAGTGGAGGAGAGCTTTAGAGCAATTATATTTTGTAACGAGTAGTTTAAGAACTTAGAGGCAAATTAGAGCAACAAAGTGGTTTTGCTTCGTTCCAGCGCGTCTACAGCTTCGTCAATATAGTCATGTTTTTTAGGAATGCGGTCGATCATATCGCCGATGCAATTTACATGTTTAATCTTGAGGCTGCTTAATTTGATGATGCCTTCACCGTCGAATTTTTGTAGCTCCTCCTTAATTTTGAAAAGTAGCGGTTCAATTAGGTTAAAACGCTTGTCGGAAATCTCGCCGGTGGCTTGGCAAATAAGAGTTTTAAGCGTTCTTAGTTCCGAAATGGTTTCAGTAAGCATGGAAATCTTGACTTGGTTTAATGCGAGATTTTTTTGAAACTTATACTGGGACTTAGAAACCGAATAGGAACAGAAAGCTGCGTAGGCCGCTAGACCAGTTGCGATTACGGTTAGCCAATCCTGTAGGCTCGTAGTTTCGATAGTTTTCTCCTTTGGTAAGTGATAGACGGAAGCGTCTTAGTCTTCAGCGAGGTCTTGACACCAACCTAGGCGCTTCCCTCCGTTATATGGTCGAGCATGGCCTTGTTTTAGCATTTCCGATGCGATATCAATTTCCTCATTAGATTCGTTGATAACTTCTACTTTAGCTAGAAGTCTGCTGTATTTGTCATAATCAATATCGTAAAGAATGATACCTTTAGGGCTAAGTCGAGCGTAAGGGGTTAGTAAATTTTCTAGTGCTTCCTTTGCATTTTTTGCTGCGTTTTTTTCATACGCGCAGTTCCCTTTTATTTCGGGCGTGTCAATCCCTCTTATTCGAACAGGCATGTCTCGTCCTTTATATTCAGCGCCAGGAAGCCAAGTTACTGAGAAAGTATCACCATCAAGTACTCTGGTTAGATAAAAGTTGTCACCAGAATGAGTAAACGTTTCGCCGAAAATTTTGTTGCCTGTCCCTCTGATACCCTCATCTGAACACCCTAATGTCATCAAGGAGCAAATGACTGCTGCTAAAATGTCTTTTATTCGTTTGACCACTCTACGCCTCTCCCTGTGTATTTGTTTTTCCTTTGATAGACAAAACTACCACTCAACCCATATCACTTCTAATAATTTTGACCGATTTCTCTACTGAATTACCCTTCATTCAGTGCTAGCATCATAGCTATCAAAACCGCATCAAAAAGAACAAAGCAAGGACTCCGTAGTACATGTTCGAACCAACCTTCAAAAGCACTTGTATGAACGGTAGTTTTAACTGGGCTGTGTGACGAGATTTCTGTAAACGCTTTGTAAACACGGGAGTTGAACAAATGACGATGATTTTAACTAACAGCCTTGTTCAGTTTGTTGATGAGTATCAGGCGGCGATCGTCATCATTTCTAATGTTGCATTGATGATTTGCTTGCTCCAGCAGCAGAGAAGGCGTGTAGCTGCCGCTAATGCGGAATTTATAGCGAAGCTGAGAGAATCTTCTGCAGAAAGGGATGAAAGCGAATATTCGCGCTTTCGCGATTGCACTCGATTCCATTTCACTGGTGACGGAGAGATGTGGGCTGATAAGAATGGCGAGGTTCTTTTTGATACTTGTCTCGCATCTTCGTCTAAAGATGTTGCTGATAGAGGAATTTGTAGTAATTAACAGCCATGGTTTTTCATGGTAAATCAATCTGCCAATAAATAGGTTAATCACATGGATGAGAGAGATCATAAAATTATTAAAGTTTCAGCTATTGTTCTCGCTATAGCCCTCTTATTTCCTCCCTGGGAATATACTTATCAAAAAGAAGGAATGAGCCAGTCGGTTAAGCCTGCTACCCATGCGTTTCTTTTTACGCCACCAAAGCCAGAAAGTGCTTCTCCTTTCTTTGGGGTACAACTTAGCTATGGGAGGCTCGTTATTGAGGTTCTTCTAGTAGGTGTGTTAGCAAGTGTGTATCGATTCTCTGCGAGAAAGAGTTAGGACTTTAATGCTTGCTAAGTGAGATTGAAATTTCAAAGCTTTATCGATTAGGATTTTCACTTGATCTAGATGCAGCACCTCTACTTATCGAGTTCGTGCAGGATATTCTTTTTTAATTCAAGGATCTCTTCATCCTCTGAGCTTTCAATCCATTGGTCTCTTGTGAGCGTTTTTATTTTCAGCTCTCCGCGCTTTCGTTTCTCAATTAAGTCGCTAGCTATCTTACGAGCCTTTTCTCTCTCTTCCTTGGTTCTTGGCATCTACTACCTCATCAAATATTCAATATAAACTGACCTGTCTAACAATACTCTTTTCTGAGCATGTTGTTCTATAACCTAGTCTCTCTAATATGGAGAGCAAAATGGAATCATCGCATACAGGTCGAAAGCCTATGGCTTAAATATATAAAGGTTACCGAGAGGCGGTATAGAAAATATTGAAATGTGTACTGACTATACCGATCGGCGGTATAAGGCTTATCAAAATATAGTGTAAAGATTGAAGAACTGAACCGTAAGGCGGTATAAGCTGGGCCGCCATACGGTACAGGGAAGTTAATTTATTCGAAATGACCTCAGTGGTGCTGTTGTGTTGGGGATTTCGAGTTTTCCTCCACACTCATCAATATTGTGAAAAGTAACGCCATACAAGCTACAGAGGTTTCTACCGCCTTGCCGGGTTAAAACCAATAAACCTGCATTGACGAGTTCATTTTTTGCGTTTGTTAATGTGTCATTTGATGTCCAGCCATACTCTTGCATAAGAGACAATGTAATACTGAAATCACCATTGTTGTAGCCCTGATATTGCCTCAAAACGTCCACAAGTAGTACTTTCGACTTGTGGCTTAGATTGATGTAGTCAGTATGCCTTAAAACGTCTTTTGGCAGCATCACGAAAGGACGTTTCTTTTGTCCACTTTTTCCTTTAGGGCGAGCCATCTCTTACAAGACTCCACAATGCTCGTTGACAAGAACATAGCGGGCATTACGGTGCTTGTAGCCTCGACTGTTTTCCTCTGTCGTCCATACAGTTCGAATATCCCAGTCCATCTCTCGAAGCTCCATAATTCGTGGTGCTGGTGACATTATGTCCAGTTGTTCACGAGCGTAGATTGTAGTCACACCTTCGTTAGAGCGTTCTTTGAGCGCATTTAAAAGCCGTGTTCGTTGGGCTGATGTAGAATTTAGTTGCTGACTTTCGCCCTTCGGGGCGTTTGTTTTTTTCATTCTATGCTTCTCCCAACTCGCGTCTCTCTAATAGGTTTTGAACCAGCTCTTTGAGTTCGGCTTCGCTCTTGCCTGCAATACGCGCTTTCATCACGGCGAAGACTTCATCGCTAGGCCAGGCAACGGTTCGGGAAGTGATGGCAACGCCAGGGGTCATAAGCCCTTTGCTGATGTCGTTGTAAAATGCTGTGCGGCCCTTACCTAGAGTCCTGCAAGTCTCAGGGCGACGCATCATGTAGACGGGGATTTCAATACTCATTATTTCAACCTCATTCAGTTAACGAACTTAGGCGGCAGGCTTTGGTTGCCTGCGACCTTGAGGCTGATTGAATAGTTTTGCGGGAAGGGCTACACCCCAGCTGGGGTTTTCTCGACCCCTGCTGGGGTTTTTATCGATTAGTTAGCTTGCGATTTGCTTCTGCAAATACAGATTCGAGAGTTGATTTAGAGATGCCCTTAAGGTCGTCTTTCTGCTCAACTAAGTCCATTATCAAGGCATTTTGTTTCCATCCTTTTTCTAGCAGTAACTCCTTTTTCAAAAGAGCAATGATCAGATAAAGTGTTTGTTCGCTAATTTTCGATGACTTTTCTCCTGACGAACCGCCCAGAATTAATCGCTCGTATCGTTCTACTTCGTCGGAGACCACATAAAGGTCACTAGTGCTGAAACGTACATCCCGAATGTAGTTTGTGAGTATTAGTATCGAGTCTTCGGGAATGTCGTAGTAGACAGTCTCGCGCACCCAGTCTTCGACTTCCACAGATAGCTCTCTAAACTCTAGCAATTCACCGTCGATCACTGTCGCTTCTATTTTCTCCACAGTTTCCTTGCTAAGCTGCTCAAACTTTTCTATCGAGAGAAATTGCTTGTCGTCAGTGTGCTCCTTTGGGTTACACCACCGTTTCCGAAGCCCAAAATTATCGAGTTTATAATGTCGACCGAGCCCCAAAGTTAAAAGATGTATTTGAAGCTTTCCTGTTGCTCCAAGACGCAAAATGTCTCTGAGGGTAACCTCTGTTTTAAAAAGCTTTGACCAACGGTCCGAAAGCTCGGTTAGAGAATAGTAGTCGTGTATCAAGATTCTTCGCACCTCTACGAGTCTATGGAATGAACAACCGCATCAGGCTGTATAGGTAGGCCAGTTTTCCGGAGCGACCCTAGATGCGGCTAAAACGGGTAAAGAAATTAGTCTACTGTTTGTTTCTAGTTTGGAATTTGAGTTCAACGTATCTGAATATTGCTTCAAGCTCGGCAATTGTCTTCCCACTCTCAAAGAACTGGTGCGCGATCTCTTTAATCTGCCCTTCCCTTTTTGTTTGCTAGTCTACTCGCATTATTTTAATTTCCTTGATTAGTAACGGGGTTTTATATTGTTAAGCTCTGTGCTTAAAGTTGGCAACAATTACATTGGTATCAATCTTTAGGCTATCCAGATAATCAGCCCAGTTTTGCATCATTTCCGTCCTGCCTTCCATGTGCGTCGTTCTGTTATAAGCGCGTCCATTAGCGTCTTTTACTGCGTGCGCTAACTGGTGCTCTATCCAATCAATACGATAACCCAAGACTTCATCTAATAAAGTTCGGGCCATTGCTCTAAAGCCATGCGGTGTCATTTGCTCGTTTGTATAACCAAGCGTTCGTAAAGCTGTTCTTACTCCGTTCTCGCTTAGTGGCCTGCTAACGCCTCGCGCATTAGGAAACACATATTGATAGCGGCCTGTATGTGGCACCATGCCTTTGATTAATTCGACTGCTTGCGTTGAAAGTGGCACCAGATGCGGTTCGCGCAGCTTCATCTTCTCAGCAGGAATTGACCATAACTTTTCTTCTAGATCGATTTCTTGCCATTCCATGTGGCGAAGCTCTCCAGGACGAACAAATAAAAGTGGGGATAACTTTAAGGCTGTCTCAACTACCTTCGTTCCCTCAAAGCCATCTATCGCTATCAACAACTTCTTGGCTTCTCCTGGTGTTGTTACTGCGGCAAGATGCTTTTCTTTTGGCTTGGTTAAAGCTCCATCCAAGTCTCTTGATGGATCGCGTTCAGCCCTTCCCGTTGCAACTGCGTAGCGGAATATTTGTCCTGCTGTTTGCTTTACTCTATGAGCAGTATCATGCCTGCCTTCAGATTCTTTCTTTCTGAGAACTGCTAATAATTCTTGAGGGGTAATTTCGGAGATCGGACGTTTACCAAGGTCGGGCTTTAGATACTTATTAACGAAGCGTTCAACACGCACCGTATGACCTTCAGACCAATGTAACTTTTCTTTTTCTAACCACTCACCAGCAATCACTTCAAAGCTACTGGCAGCATTAACATGCGTCTGGAGTTTCTTTTGACGTTTTACATCTGACGGGTCTAAACCTTCTCTTAACTGTTGACGAGCAATCGTTGCTTTTTCTCGCGCTTCTTTGATGCTGACTTCAGGGTAAACCCCAAAGGCAATACGCTTTTGTTTGCCTGCAAATCGGTACTTTAAACGCCAGTATTTTCCGCCATTTGGCATCACTTCAACGTAAAGACTTTGACCATCAGACAAGGTATAAGGCTTGTCCTTCGGCTTAGCGTTCTTGATGGAAATATCGCGTAGTTTGTTTATTTCTTTTGCAGACATAAATGGCACCAGCGTTTTTAGGTGTGGCATCAAATATGGCACTAAGTGGTGCCAGTTGTCTACGGTTCGAGAAGAACTCTTACGGAATGAATAGGCACAAAAAAGCCCGCAGTTGGCGGGCTTAGAAGCAGTTGCGGTATGTCGCGAACCTTTATTTGGTAGCGGGGGCCGGATTTGAACCGACGACCTTCGGGTTATGAGCCCGACGAGCTACCAGGCTGCTCCACCCCGCATCAAAACTTTTTGCTTGTTCCTAGCTGGTTCTAGGCTCAAGGTTTGAGAGATTTTGTCTGGCTGCGTTTGCGCCCTCCCTCAACACGGCGCGAATAATATAGAGTGCTGAGCACTTGGTCAAGCGTCCTTTCAAATAAAATTTGCAATATTGATTTAACAAAGCAAAAAAAGCGGATTACTGGTCTTCTAAAGTGTCTTGAAGTGTCTCAATCCATTCATCTAATTCGTCTTTGGCGTGCTCCACTTGACGCTCTGTTAACGTCGGCACTAGACGATCAAGTGTTTGCTCTACCTGCTTACGATTTTCAGAACGGCTAGCGGCATAGTCTTCCGTCCACCAAATTGAAGGGTCTACAATCCAGATACTCAAACTCTGGGTATCTCCGGAAGTGACGGCTCGTCGTAAACTCGCCGCCCATTGATTGGTGTTTTCATTTCGAATATTAAACTCATTCGGCAATAGAGAAATGTTCTCTCTAACAATCTCGACCTGCTCATCATTTAAATCACCAAACCAATTCTCTAATCGCTCAATTCGCTGATCTTCTTTGTCTTCTTCGTTTGTTAAAGCTTTAAACCAACGTTCTTTACCTTCTTCCAAGTATTCATCAAAGGCGTCTAAGTTAGAGTCATCTAACATTAACCACAAAGGCTCTATTCGGGGCGCCAATGAACTCAGAAATCGATCAATATTGCGCTCGAGCGTATCGAATAGTTCCGACACATCTTCTGCCGAGGGCGCACTTTGCCATTTCTCACTGGAACGATTTAAATCAGCAACCAACACGGGAAAGCCTTCTTTTAAAAACCATGCTTTCATTTCTTCGGCGACAACTTCAACTTGCTCTTCTTGTTGATCATTCAAATCAAACATTCGAGATAGCTGCCATGAACTTAGCCAAGGCAAACGTTCAAACAAAAAGCCGAAGGTGGAACATGCGCCTAAACTCAGAGACAAGATAATCACGGTAAGTTTTCGGTAAAAAGACACTGATACGAGCCTCTAAACAAATGTTATTTTTATTTATACGCGCCATTTAAGTATTCTGGTTCGCAGTGAAATATTGAGTGCAATGCAACTAATTCATACCACAATTCAAAAGAAACATTATGTCTACATTTTCTAGTTCTTCGCGAACCTTATTTGTT
>NZ_LWFI01000888.1:0-2237 GCF_001635735.1 Oleiphilus sp. HI0067 | reverse complement strand
GTAAAAATGTTGTCAGTTTTGACTACGACAACGAAGAGCCAATCACGATTGAAAAAGGCGCAGAAATGGGCCGTTTTAAGCTAGGGTCTACCGTCGTCTTCTGTGCACCACCAAACACCATCAACTTCGAAGAGTCATTGAAAGCAGAATCACCTGTTCGTATGGGCGAAACATTCGCAACAATAAAGTAAGGCTCTTCAATCGATACTAGCGGTCGCAATGCACCGCTAGTTTCTCTTCATTTATTAACTTTCCAATCAATAGCACATGGCGTTGAATCAAGGCTTTATTGCGTTGAAAAACAGCTGTTCTCTCTTTCCTCCATCGCGCATAACTCTCACTGAGCATCGGTGCTAATTCGCCCTCCAAATCGGCCATTGCTTCGCTCAATGCGTACTGTCGGCGATTAAGATCCGCAGCCCACTGCTGAACCTCACCCACAAAATATTTTTGTACGACGTTTTGCAGTATCTTTGACGAGTGTCTCCCTGCTACACAGATTTGCTCAGAATCGAGCACGCCTTCGAGAAAGCTATTGAGCACTTCAAGCCTGTTATTCAAAAGACTAAAACTTGATAGCAGTGCTCCGCCATCACCGATATTTATCTGAAATAACATCGTCTCTAGTTCTTGCTCCGTTTGAACATAATTCTCTGACTGCCACTGTTTGAAAAGCGACACAACAGAACTCAGGGCAAGGATAGGCTCAAGATTAGTATTTTCGGGATAAGACCCTAAGTTTTTAGGCAGGCGCCAAAAACTCGAAAACTCATCCCCTTCAATCAACATGGCGGTAGAGACATAAGGAAATTGTTGGCGTTTATACTCTATCTCTTGCTTCACGATTCGAGCAAGCTCCGTCTTTTCTTCAGTCTCGAGCATCGCAATGCAACTTGGGGCATCTCGTAAAAAACGCACAAGATACAAAACGCGTTGCGATGCGGTTGCTACACGCCCTAAGCTGGAATTTGCTTGGGCAACGGTTTCTTGTAATCGACATCCATACAGGCTCATAAAGTCCAGAATATCGATACTTTCTGATGATTGAGCTTGCCATGCTTGAACTAGTGGCTTCTGTGGAAGTGTCGGAACCGACAATGTATTGAAGTCTTGCGTTTGAATTTCACCTGCGTCAGAGATGTCCGCAAACACATTTTCTAATCGAGCCTGATAGTTATCCAACACTTGCTCACCATGACTCGCTGAACTAAAGCCACAAGCACTCAACAACAATGAAAAGAAAACAACGATGACTACGCCAAAAAACTTGGCTTTGTATCGGTTCCGAAGTTCAGAATTACGCGCGATCAATGGGAAAGCTCAACACCTCTTGAATAGAACTGACTTTCAGCTTGAGCATCAACAAACGGTCAACACCAAGTGCAACGCCAGAACACTCAGGTAAGCCAGAAGCTAATGCACTTACAAGATTCTTATCATACGGTACATTGGCCAGTTTAAGTTCATGACGCGCGCGTCGATCTTCTATAAATCGCGCCTCTTGCTCACTGGCATCCACTAGTTCGTCGTAGGCATTCGCGAGCTCAATGCCGTTCACATACAATTCAGCGCGCTTCCCTACTCGATTGCCAAACGAGTCTACTTCAATACGCGCCAATGAGGCCTGACTCGCTGGGTAATCAGTAAGAAAACACGGTCTATCAAATCCTAATTTAGGTTCGATACACACAGAAATAAGCAAGTCTAAGCATGCGTCACGGTCAGGTGTTTCAACCTCAGCAAGCCCAGCTTGGCTCGAACACAATGCCTGTAACTCGCTTAATTCGGCTGAGAATGGGTCAATCTCTAAGTACTTTAAAAAGACTTCACGGTAGGTATATACAATGGGTCGCTCAAGGCTCAACTGCTCACAAACGAGATCTGCGATTTCTTCCATTAATTCAGTCAAACTGAACCCTACTCGATACCACTCAAGCATTGTGAATTCGGGGTTATGCCTACCCCCCTGCTCGGCTTCACGAAAACTTTTACAAAGCTGATAGATATCGCCTAAACCGCTTGCGAGTAGACGCTTCATCGCAAACTCTGGAGAGGTTTGAAGAAAAAAGTTTAAGGATTGATGCGCATCTTGATTGCCTGAAGCACGATAACTTGCAAGATGTGGGTCCGTTGACCCTGAAACACTCATCAACGGCGTGTCGACTTCGAGAACATTACGTGCAGAAAAAAAAGCCCGCAGCTGAGCATACAACTCAGCACGGGCTTTAATTGCAGTA
>NZ_LWFI01000887.1:0-1635 GCF_001635735.1 Oleiphilus sp. HI0067 | reverse complement strand
TTGGGGCGCCCATCATTGTTAGAGTTCGGGGGAACGAAGCATGGGAGCTAGAGCAAAATGATCGAGTTATTTATACATACGAGCAAACCGTCTCTGATGCTGATCGGATAAATAAGTGGATGAAACCGACGGTTGTTATGTCTGTGCTAGTTGGTGTTTTTCTTACACCATTATGGGTTAAGAACAGACGTAAGAATCGCTCGAAGATCAGATCTTTGTTTTGAAAAGAAAGTCGCTAGATTTATTTTATTAAGAGTGTACTCAACGTCCGCTTCTGTCTAACTCCGTGCATTGCACTTTAAACAATAGATGATGTGCTTCGCTTACCCTTCGGGTCGACCGTTGGTCGTTCAACGCACTAAAGCGCTTTTGTGCTGCCTGCGCGGAAGTGACTTGATAGTAAACACTGCGTATTACCTCATTCTCAAAAGTCGAACGAAGGGACAATCCCGTCGAGCGCGTAAGCGATCCGGGTCGCCTTTAGATGAAGGTGAATTGCGAAGCAAGAGAGGCTGGCATGTGCCATCTTAAGACCTTTGGCGAAACAAAGGTCTCAAGGCGCTGTCGGTCGCCACCGACAGGAAAAGAAGAATTAGCCCAGTGCTATATTAGAAAAATTTTAGTGACTGATGTTGGCTCAACAAATTGCATAGAGTGCGATCAGAAAACCTCAAAACCTAAACGCTAACCCCACATATTCTTTATGATTGCATTCAGCGCATCACATCTTTTAGGTAACTCTCTATTTTTCTTTCTAATCAAATATAGGTTTTCCTTCACGGCTTGTTTCGGCTTTAAAACTTGCAGTAATTCTGGGCTATGAAAACTGTCGATGGCGCTTTTAGGCAGCACTGTGAAGCCAATACCGCGAGTTAAGGGTTCTAGGATTTGGCTGATTTGGTTGATTGATCCGACGACGGGGATTTTAGCGATGTCCAATTGCTTTAGTTCTGGCTCTTCACATTTTCGAAAATACAGCGACAAATAATGTTCTGCATCTGGGTGAGATATTAGTCCGGAGTCTAAGAGCAGTTGCTTCCAGCTTTGCTTGATGTTTGTTTTTTTGGGGAGTACCAAGCACAGCTCCTCTTGGCCTAGCTTTTCGAATTCAAAAAAACTTTCGTTAGGGATGTCTGTCACGATTCCCTGATCGACATGCTCGTTCTTAATGTCGCTCAATATTAGGTGGTTTGGAGCCGCTGTGAGATTTAGATGAATATTCGGCTGTTGCTGTTGAAGCGTTAAGAGCTGTGGATATAGAAGCAAAGCCAGTGAACCTGAACAAGCCAGGGAGCATTTGCCTGAGTCGGGGTCATCAAAGTTCAATTACTCAAAGAGAGACCTTTCATCGCTCATGCGTTGTTTCGCGAAGCGATAGACTAATCGACCCTGTTCCGTTATTGCGAATGACTTGTTGTTTCGTTTGATTAAATCATGACCGCAAGCTTCTTCTAGTTTATTGACGTGCTGGCTTACGCCGGGTTGTGTCATAAACAGTTTTTCTGCGGTTTGTGTAAAGTGCCCCGTATCAACGAGCGTTATAAAGGTTTTTAGCCAGGTCGGATTCAGCATATTTAAGTAAATAAATTTATATTATTAATCTGATAATGATTGATAATTTTATCTAATCAATCA
>NZ_LWFI01000886.1:0-1321 GCF_001635735.1 Oleiphilus sp. HI0067 | reverse complement strand
GACTGCAAGCAGGATGACGGCACCTAAGGTGGCGCTAACGATCGAACCTAAAATTCCACCGGCGTACAAGCCAAGGAGTTGCAGTACGAAACTGCCTATGAATGCGCCAACAATACCAACAACTATATTTCCAACTAAGCCAAACCCTATGCCTTTCATAATTTGGCCTGCTAGCCAACCCGCGATCGCGCCGATTAAAAGTGCAAGTACTAATGCCTGAACGTCCATACTAAGCTCCAAATCGTGTGTATGCGTCAGTGACTGTAGTACGTAAAACTATGCTGCGTGCATATTTTTGTCATCGATTGAAAGCAATTGTTGCCCTCGTTTTTCTAGAAAAAGAAGGAGGCAGCGGCTGTCGCCAGTACGCCGCACCATACGATACAAACGAGTGTCGCGATGAGTCGTCGTGATGGCTGATTAGTTGGATTGATGACAAATTTGATGCCGAAGCCTAAAGGCAGTAAAAGCAATGCAAACAGTATGCTTTTAATCAGCATGGGCTGCTCTGTTGTATCGAAAAAGAAAAGAGCAACTAGGCAAACAAGCCCTATGAGCTGTATGGCGCGATCTTTTGGTGTTTGTTTCGCTTGTTTCATAGATGCATTTTACTCAAGTTTTGTAAGTTTATGGATGCGCAATTGGTTCAATTTTAGTTGATCTGATTTAAGCAGAAAGCGGAGCAGTATAAAGTAAATATCTAGATCAAAATGCGCTTTATTCTCTGCATTGTTTTCGTGTTGATGAGCTTGAATTTCTGTCCCAATATGCGCTTTTAAGGGAACATAACCACGCTCTCTTAATTCTTCTTCTGATTCAATTTTGCCTAGATATTGCCATTGATCGATTAAGTGAAAGTGTTTGAATTCGTCATCATTTACGTCGTTTTCTTCCACGAGTATCGGCGTATCAAATGGCCATAAAACAAGTTGATGTTTATTCATCGCTACATCGATACGAGCATTATAGTCTTCGGCAGATTCAATTCCTTCGCATGCACCGAAGCAGCGATGTAATTGGCGTCTAAAACAGGGAGTGTTATCGAGCGGATTGCCCTCTAAACCAAGCAACTTGTAACAAAGAAAATAGTGATCTGCGAGTTTCTCTAATTGCTTGCTAGCCTGACGAGCGCTCCGGAATAGTCCCGCACTCTCATCTGGTTTTTGTTTACTGTTTATTTGTTGGGTGAGGACGGTTTTATAACCCTTTGAATTTTGTTCAATTTGAAAGCTATAAAGTTTTCTAGTACGTCGAAGCCTTCTGTTATAAAGCGGCGATAATGCTTTTATCTCATTGCTCTCGAGAATTTGTGCGCCGAAAT
>NZ_LWFI01000885.1:0-1257 GCF_001635735.1 Oleiphilus sp. HI0067 | reverse complement strand
TACCCAGCAGACTTCACTTTCGTTTGCCCAACAGAGCTTGGTGACGTTGCAGACAAATACGAAGAGCTTCAGTCTCGCGGTGTAGAAGTTTACTCAGTATCAACTGACACGCACTTCACGCACAAAGCATGGCACGATTCTTCAGAAACAATCGGCAAGATTCAATACCACATGCTTGGCGACCCAACAGGTCAAATCACGCGCAACTTTGAAGTAATGCGTGAAGATCAAGGTCTTGCAGATCGCGGTACATTCATCGTTGACCCAGATGGCGTTATCCAAGCAATGGAAATTACAGCGGAAGGTATTGGCCGTGACGCAGAAGACCTACTTCGTAAGGTGAAAGCAGCACAGTACGTTCGTAACAACCCAGGTCAGGTTTGCCCAGCCGCATGGAAAGAAGGTGAAGAGACGCTAGCTCCATCATTAGACTTGGTAGGCAAGATTTAATTTTTGGATTAATTCCTACTGCGATTGCTAAGGCGGTGTTAAAGCGGGTTTCGGAATGCTCACTTACTATTAGTAAGCTCCGCTTCCTTAACACGCTCTGCCTAGACTTAGCTGATCTCGCGACGTAATTAATCTCGAAAATGTAGTCGGCTATTGCGATTGTTAGAGCTTTGTTGTAGTCCACCCCTCAATGCTCACTTACCAGACGGTAAGCTGCGCTTTCTCGGTGAACTTCGCCTCGCTCTAACTGCTCTCATCACGCCGCTAGCGGTTTGCCAGATAAAGAATCGTTCAATGGTCTAAAGTTGCAATAAATACTTTCACATAGAGTCTAGAACGAAGGGCCTTTCCCGTCGATCGCTTCAGCGATCCGGGTCGCCTTTGGGGTGTTGGGGGCTTTGGCGAAACAAAGACCCTGACCTGCTGTCGGCCAGCGCCGATAAGAAAAGAAGAGTTAAGACTAGAAATTATCTTCAAATCTCTTCGGATCAGAATACTAAGTCCCGAATCAACAGCGGGATGAACAAAATCAAAAACCACTTTAGAAACATACAGGTGAGCATCATGCTATCTCAAGACATTCTACAGGCAATTAAACAGTACACAGCCTCAATGCAGGCGCCGCTTACTTTCGTTCTTCAAAGTGGCGAACATGAAAAACGTGAGGAGCTGAAAAAGTTTCTTGCTGATATTGCAGGCACCAATGATCTTCTTTCGCTAGAAGAACGTGCCACAGGTTTACGTAGTCCGATCAGCTTCTACATTGAAGTTGATGGCAAAGACACAGGTGTCCAGTTCTCAGGTATC
>NZ_LWFI01000884.1:0-1876 GCF_001635735.1 Oleiphilus sp. HI0067 | reverse complement strand
GCAGATTCAGAAAAAAAGAAGCGTAAAGGCACTTTTTAGACGAGGAACCGTCTCAGCATAAACTCAACGTTGACGAATTTACGGAAAACTTTAGTTATGCTTATAAAAATCAGGTCCTCGTTAGATATCGCTTCTTCAGAAATAACTAGCGAATCTGCATACTTAAATCGACGAAAATTTTTATCTCTATCTGCAGCAGCAGGTGCTACAAGTTTACTCCCAAGTTCCTCATTGTTTGCGTCAGCGGATGCGTCGGCGTTTCAAAACCTTCCCTCTGTAAACTACGCTCCTGGCGAAAAGATTACTCCATACGAAACAGCTTCCACCTATAACAACTTCTATGAATTTGGAACAGGCAAGTCTGATCCGGCAAAGTATGCGCATGAAATGACGACTAAGCCTTGGTCGGTTGTTGTGAACGGATTGACGGATAAACCTGGTACCTACAACCTTGAAGATGTTCTAAAGGGTTTAGAATTGGAAGAAAGGGTATATCGTTTCCGATGTGTGGAGGCTTGGTCCATGGTGATTCCTTGGGTGGGCTTTTCGTTGTCTGCGCTGTTAAATAAATTTCAGCCCTCCCCTTCAGCCAAATATGTTCGATTTGAAACGCTAAATAGACCAGAAGAGATGCGTGGTGTTCGATCATTTACGTCTTCGATTGATTGGCCATACGTTGAGGGGTTGCGCATGGATGAGGCAATGCATCCTCTGACGATGATGGTTGTAGGAATGTATGGCAAGGAATTGCCAAATCAAAATGGTGCTCCATTAAGACTGATTGTCCCATGGAAATATGGTTTTAAGAGCATAAAGTCCATAGCTCGAATTTCGTTTAGCGAGACACGACCACGAACGAGTTGGGAGAAAGCGGGGCCAAGTGAATATGGCTTTTATTCCAATGTAAACCCCAACGTTGATCACCCTAGATGGAGTCAAAAGACAGAGAGGCGATTACCTAACTCTTTGTTTAGTCCAAATCGCATCGATACCTTGATGTTTAATGGGTATGAAGAGCAGGTTGCATCACTCTACGCTGGGATGGATCTGAAGAAGAACTACTAATTATGAATGTAAAAACTGCTCACTTGATGCGTTGGTGGTTTATTTTTATTGCTTGCTTAGCTCCACTGCCATACATCGTGTATAGATTGGTGGTTAATAACCTTGGGGCGGAGCCGGCGAAAGCTTTAGTAGAGTTCTTGGGGGAAACCTCGCTTATTGTGCTGTTTGTGACATTAGCTGTCACGCCGCTAAGTAAATTCAAGATGCTTCCTAGTTTCGTTAAATATCGCCGTATGCTTGGGTTGTGGGTTTTCTTCTATGCCTGCTTGCATTTGTTGAGCTACGGTATGTTTCTCGTTGATTGGAGAAATTTTATAGAAGATTTGTATCAACGACCCTACGTCATTGTTGGTGCGTTGGCGTTCCTGATCCTATTAGTTTTGGCAGTGACCTCTCCTCGCACGGCAATTAAAAAATTAGGGAAGAAATGGAAGCGTCTGCATCGTTGGGTATATCTAGCGACGTTCTTGGTAGTCGTTCATGTCTATTGGCAGTTAAGAGCTGATTACTTTGAGGCGCTCGTCTACTTCACTTTTTTCGTTGCCCTAATGTCATTTAGGTTAGATGTTCTGCTTGCTTGGAAATCTAAAGTGATCAATAAATAATCGCATTGTATGTATGTTGATCAATTGACGCTTTCTTTAAAATAAAGCGACTTTTTTATGACAAGGCGCTTGCTATCCACGGTGGGATATTTATAATGCGCGCTCGCTTTGAGGGAGACACCTAGGGGAGTCGAAATTGAGGCGAGAAGTGAAGGTCTTCTAGCGTAATTTTTGATCTTTGTTTCTGGTGATTTTTGAGAAGTTTT
>NZ_LWFI01000883.1:0-670 GCF_001635735.1 Oleiphilus sp. HI0067 | reverse complement strand
CGTAGTAAGAAGTAGGACGGATAACATCATGCGTGTAACGCTTAGAGATGTCTTCGTTGTTTACGTCTGGGTCAGCAATCATTGGCTCTTCGATTGCATCTAGGTCAACAACAAGCTCTGCGTAGTACTTCGCGTTGTCGTCTGGAGCAAGTGCTGGAGCTTCGCCAGATTTCACTTCAGCGATACGCTTGTCAGCAAGCGCGATCAAGCCTTTAAGCATCTGTGCTTCGTTGTCCATGCCTTTGTCGATCATGATCTGGATACGTGACTTAGCAAGCTCTAGTGAGCCGATCAAAGTTTCGTTAGTAGAGATACAGATAGACGCTTTCGCCTTCATCTCTGCAGTCCAGTCAGTGAAGGTAAACGCTTGGTCAGCAAGTAGAGTACCGATTTGTACTTCGATAACACGACCTTGGAAAACGTTTTCGCCAGCGAACTTCTTAAGCATTTGTGCTTGAGTCGCGTGTACGATGTCACGGAAGTCCATGTGTGGCTTCATAGAACCTTTAAAGGTTACTTTTACTGACTCTGGGATTGGCATTGCTGCTTCACCAGTTGCTAATGCAATTGCAACTGTACCTGAGTCTGCACCGAACGCTACACCTTTAGACATACGCGTGTGTGAGTCACCACCGATAATGATTGCACGGTCATCTACAGTGATGTCGTT
>NZ_LWFI01000882.1:0-2784 GCF_001635735.1 Oleiphilus sp. HI0067 | reverse complement strand
CGTGAGCGTATCACCATCCACATCACTCGCTTGCGCCAAGAGCTGCTCTTGGCTCAGTGTGATACTTCCATCCTCATCAATTGCATACGCCAAGTTACCTGAAACTGGCGGGTCATTCACAGGAACAACTACAATATTCGCTTGGGCCGTATCTGTACCACCCTGACCATCAGACACGGTAAAGTCGACGGTGACATTACCATTGAAGTTCTCATTCGGTGCAAAGGTATATGTGTCATCTCCATTATCGGTGAAGATTCCATCAGTACCTGTGTATGCAACATCTGAGATACTCAGCGTATCGCCATCAACATCCGATGCTCCCGTTAACAGATCCTCATCTGTAAGCGTGATCGTCCCGTCTTCGTTCATCTGGAAATTCTGATCCTGCGCGACCGGCAGATCATTCACTGGGTTCACTGTCAAATCGATATTGGCTGCAACTGTCGCTTCGCCATCGAAGACACCAAAACTAATATCAAATGCACCGTTGAGATCTGAATTTGGCGTTAATGTGAAGGATCCATCGGTATTAGCCGTAATCGACACATTTCCATCAATACTCTGCAAATTAACGGCAACAAGGTCATCGCCTTCAATATCGCTAGCTTGCACCAAGAGCTGTTCTTGGCTCAGTGTGATACTTTCATCTTCGTTAATAGCATAAGCCAAATCTCCGACCACAGGCGGATCATTAATGGGTAATACATCAATACTCGCCGTCGTAGTATCTGTTAGTTCGCCATCCGAGATTGTTACGCCAAGAAGAATCTCTCCATTAAAATTCTGATTTGGCGCAAAGGTAAAATATGGCTGACCCTCGGAATCCTGATGTGCTTGGAAAATACCATCAGATCCAGTATACGTAACCTCTTCGAGACGCACACCAATTTCAATATCATACGAATTGGCTAAGAGTTGATCTGATGTAATGGTGATAACACTGTCCTCGTCCATTGTGTAAGAGGTCGCACCGGCTATTGGAGGGTCGTTTATCTCGATTACGTTAATATTAATTTGCGCTTGCGTCTCCACAACACCGTCTGAAACTTTATAACTCAGTTCAACATTTCCGCTAAAATTACTATTAGGTGCAAAGGTGTATGTGTCATCTCCATTATCGATAAAAACACCATCCGTACCTGAATACGAAACATCTGAGATCGTTAGCGTATCGCCATCAACATCGGTTGCACCTGCAAGCAAGTCAGCATCCGTGATCGTTATGGTACTATCCTCATTGACGTCGAAAAACTTAGCCTCAGCAGCCGGAGAATCATTTTCAGGAATTACGTTAAAATAAACCGTAGCCGTATCCGTCAAGCCCTCTTCATCCACAATCGTATACGTAAAGTTAGCTTGACCGTTGTAATCGCCATTTGGTGTGTAAACAACATTCCCTGCATCATTAATCTCGACGGTTCCATGGGTATTTTCTGAGGGAGCTACACTTACAAGCGATAAAGCATCACCATCAATATCGAAGTCATTATTTAGCAGATTTTCAGGAGTTAAAGTTAGAACACTATCCTCGCCAACGGTGATCAAAACTTCAGTTATATTCGGTGAGATTTCAACTAATTCATCCGTGAGATTAACTGAATCATCCATATTCTCGGTCAAATTTAAGCTATGCGTATTTGTAATTGCACTGCCATCTGGCTGAATAGACGTGACTTTTATCTCTTCGGTTGAAACACGAGAAATCGTCATGTTCTTAACTACATATTGACCACGGCCGCCGACTGTACCAAGCTCGAATTTAGCTACGGGCTGATCTGTAGTGAAAGAGTAACTATCCTCTAGATTTCCACTCTCTCGAAAACCACCTTGTGAATCAATTAGATTGCCGTGTGTATCATACGCACGGATCACAACCTGAGTAGCCTGGTTATTGTTCGCATCAAACCAACTTCCTAGACCGCTTAATTCGAAGGTCACATGGTTGATCTCATCACCTGAGATCTCGACTGACATAACGTCTTTATCACTTAAACCATTATGGCGGGGATCTCCAATACCGAGACCAATATGAGTGTCTTGAGAATTATAAGCTGTAACATTACCGTTGCTCATGGATGTTACGACTGTCAAATCACCCTGAATAAAAGTCGCAACGCCATTATTGATTGATCCCCAATCCTCTGGTTCTGCCGTTGAATCTTCTGGATCAAATGTTCCAATGAAGACGTCCATACTATTATCTGTTGCACCATCATTTGGAACATACTGCAACTCTGTATCGGCTGAATATTCAACGCCAACGATCATATCATGCCAGTTACCATCGGCTGTTTGATATTGCATTTTGCCCAAATCAAGCTCACTATCGAGCCTAATTGCACCCGGACCTGCAGCAATCATATAATCATCTATGGCTGTTGGGGCGTCATTCACTGGGTTCACTGTCAAATCGATATTAGCTGCGACTGTCGCTTCACCATCGAATACATCGAAACTAATATCGAGATCACCATTGAAGTTTGCAGCCGGTGTCAGCGTGAACGTCCCATCACCATTATCTGTAATCGTCAGTTCCGGATTGGCTGTCTGTAGATTCAATGCCGTGAGCGTATCACCCTCCACATCACTCGCTTGCGCCAAGAGCTGTTCTTGGCTCAGTGTGATACTTCCATCCTCATCAATTGCATACGCCAAGTTACCTGAAACTGGCGGGTCATTCACAGGAACAACTACGATATTCGCTTGGGCCGTATCGGTACCACCCTGACCATCAGACACGGTAAAGTCGACGGTGACATTACCATTGAAGTTCTCATTCGG
>NZ_LWFI01000881.1:0-1745 GCF_001635735.1 Oleiphilus sp. HI0067 | reverse complement strand
TGCTTATGACATTCCATAAGGCGTGACAAAAAGCAGAAGCAAGCACCAAAACGACAGCAATGTAGGTCATATCAGTTTTTAATCAGTCTCTCTAATAAAGGACGAAAGTAGCTGAGCGGTGCCGCACCTTGATCGATTTTTTTGCCTTCATCATCGTAACGGCGCAATGCGATGGCATTGCTGAAGCTGTTAGATTGTTCGAACGAACGCATTTGTTTTTCAGTCATCGGTCCTCCTTGCACAGCAAGACTTTGTTTTGAAGCCTCACTTAAGCTATTTAGATAACCGTCATCTTTTGCGCACAAATAACGCTTAGCGGCTACGTGCAATCGAATCGGGTCTGTGATCTGTTTCGGAAACAACGTATCAAGCATGGTTACGCCGACCCGCTCGTGGTGAAAGTCTTGTTCGTAATTTGCGTTATGTTCATAGGCGTGAAAGTGGCCAATATCGTGCAACAAGGCTGCCGCAATCAGAGCATCACCTGCATCCTCTTGTTCTGCTAGTGTTGCGCATTGGCGCATATGTAGGCTTTGCGAGACACCTTCGCCATAGTGCTCGTTGCCATATTGTTCGAATAAACTAAATAGCTCGTCGATGCTTTTTAACGCGATTGCCTCGCTCATGGGCGCTCTCCCCTCATAAGGCGTGCATTGATACGCTCGATCACATTTGGGAGCTCGGCGACGCTATCGATAATGTAGTGCGGGTTTACTTTGGCGAGTTTTTCTTCGGCACCTTGTCTTAGGTTTGACTGTTCTTCCTGATTGAGCGCTTCCCACTGCGCTTGTCGCAGTCCAAGGGCGTTGCCTGAAATGGATACACCAACTGTCCACATGCCAGCATGGCGGCCTTCCTCTAGTCCCGTTTCAGTGTCATCAACTTTTATACAAGTCGCCGCGTCAAGTATACCGAGCTCTTCCATGACTGCTTGCGCCATATATGGGTAAGGACGCCCCTTGCTAACTTGTGTAGCGCATACATTCGACTGGGTAGTGAAACCTTGTTGCTCGGCTGTTTTTGCAACTAAGGCGTACATCTCTTCGTTGTAACCAGTATTCGAGCCGATTTTGATCTTTTTGTCCTTAAGGTAGGCCATCGTATCTAAACAGCCCGGGATGACCTGACTAAACTCTTGGATTGTCTCTAATTGCAGTGGTAGAAACTCATGGTATAAGCGTTGTACATCTTTTTCAGATGGGCTTCTTTGATAAAGAGTCTCCCACTGCTGTGCAATCTTTGGCATGGCGAGCATTTGTCGAATGTGCTCGCTCTTCTCTGTGCCCATTGGAGCGCGACAGTCAGCATCGCTAACCGTAATGTCTTCATGTTCGAATAAAGCTTTGAACGCTTCTATCGGTGCGACAGAACCGAAATCAACAGTGGTGCCTGCCCAATCAAAAATGGCGGCTTGAACAGTGTTATTTGTGTTGTTCATAAATATCTCGCGTGTTTATAGCCAATAGCGTTCTTCAGAAACTGCTTGAATAAGTCTTTGAATATCTTCAGGAAATACGTGGCCAATCGTGCCGATTCGGAAGCAATCTGCTTGGCTTACTTTTCCGGGGTAAATAACGAAACCGCGTTTTTTTAATCCGTCATAAAAGGTATTGAAGCGATAACTTTCATACTGCGGGTTTAAAAACGTACTAATAAATGGTGAGCGTAAATCACCTTGTAGTAAGGTTGTGAAGCCAAGCTTTTCGATGCCGGCGATAAGGGTATCTCTATTTTTCAAGTAGCGT
>NZ_LWFI01000880.1:0-1937 GCF_001635735.1 Oleiphilus sp. HI0067 | reverse complement strand
AATAGAAACATGAGTCTGAGCACGCGTTTTCGCAAAGGCTTATGTTTCTCATATTCCAATCCTTTGCTACTTTAGTTGCGTATACAAATTCTCTATTTCAAATTGGAATTTCGAATGCCTGATCAACAAATCTTTCCAGATAAAGAACGTATTTTGATTGGAATTAGTAGCTGTTTGCTTGGAGAAAAGGTTCGTTTCGATACCGGCCACAAACACCACTCATACATCTCTAATACGCTTGGCCAATATTTTACTTTTCGTCCTTTCTGCCCAGAAATGGCTATTGGCCTTGGAACCCCTCGAGAAACGATTCGTCTCGTTGAACGTGAAGATGGTATTCATGCGGTAGGCACAAAGACTGATGATCATGACGTTTCTATCGCGTTACGTGATGTCGCTGAACAGCAGAAAGGTTGGCATAAAGATTTGTGCGGATACATCTTAAAGAAGGACTCACCTAGTTGCGGTATGGAACGCGTTAAGGTCTACAAAGGGAAAAATCCGAAGCAATTGGTACCCGAGCGAATTGGTGCGGGTTTGTATGCGGAAGTTCTGCTGAAGAACTTCCCTAATCTACCTGTAGAAGAAGAAGGCCGATTGGGCGATGCCGTTTTGCGCGAGAACTTTATCAAACGTGTTTATGTCTACCGAGACTGGCAAGACATGATAGAAAGCGGATTAACCATGAAGAAGCTGCTCGAGTTTCATGCCGCCTACAAATACTCTCTCTTAGCTCATGACCAAGACCGAACTCGTGCTCTAGGAACGATGTTAGGTGGCGGCAACAAACAAGAAGTGGAGTCGCTATCTGAATGTTACTTCGTTGAAATGATGCGCATCCTTAAAATACGTGCGACCAGAAAGAATCACGTAAACGTACTGCAGCACCTTCAAGGTTTCCTGAAAAACAACTTGGACAAGGAAGACAAAGCGGAGTTAGTAGATACGATTCTGAAGTATCGAGACGGGATCTTACCCCTGATCGTGCCGATCGTACTATTGAAACATCACTTTAGACGTCATCCGATCGAGTGGATAGATAACTGTATGTACTTAAATGCTCACCCGGGTGAATTGATGTTGTTCAACAGCCTATGAGGCTGCACGCTGATACCGACGAAAAGCCCACCCTAGGCAGACCGCAATGGTGATTTCTAGTGCTGCCAACATCCATGCGCCCGACTGAACGAGCGCATCAGGGTGTACCACAAAACTGAGCACGCGTGCGCACGCCAAACTTACCGAAACAAGCAAGGCCATTAACAGTGCTCCAAACTCCGCCGCTTTTATCGACGCACCAATAAACATTCCCAGCGCAAGACCAATCTGTAATCCACCATAAACGCTCATAAATTCAGATGCAGCAAGACTGGTCGCTAAATCAAAGCCTAAATATTGCGCGGCAGGCTCATACTGAAATAGGCACCACAAACCACTCAACAAATATAAAACACCAATTATTCGTAGCGTTATCATAACTTCTCTCTATTCAGCCTTGTGCTTAGAAAATCTAATTCACGACACTGGTAGGCGTAATATCTAACGCCTCTCGATCTGCAATATGATGCGGTTCTTCATATTCGTACAAAATAATCGCCGAATAATTTGCATCAACTTCAGGGGCGTATATATTCGTTAGCCCTTCGTAACGCAAAAGTCTTTGTGTATCGAGCGAATAATCCAAAACGATAGGGTCCATTAACAAGTTAATGACCCAATTTGAAGGTTGAATCTGCAGACGCACACTGTCACCCGATAGCGACACACGGCTCAATTCAAAACCGACTGTAGAACTTCGGCTCAGAGCCAAGAACTCAAACTCGATAGTTTGACCGGATACCAAGTCATCCCAGTTTTCGATCACCATTCGATCGAAGCCACTATCAACAACCAGTGGCAGCCCCGAATCTGACAAACTAAAACGCGTTCTCTCACCA
>NZ_LWFI01000879.1:0-1457 GCF_001635735.1 Oleiphilus sp. HI0067 | reverse complement strand
GGTTAATGGTACCAATGACACTCCTAGCATTTCGGGCACTAGCACTGGCGGTGTTATTGAAGATGCATCAATCAATATCACATCTGGACAATTACAGGTTCAAGACGTCGATAAAAATGATGTTCATGCATGGACACTAAATGGCTCTGGGCAGGGTAGTTATGGTCAACTCAGCATTGACCCTAATACTGGCCGATGGACCTATACGCTTGATAATAATCTGACGGCAACACAGTCAATCGCCAAGGACGATGTGAAGACTGAGAGTTTTACAGTTGAAGTGAGCGATGGCCAAGGCGGAACGGCGACACAGCTCATAACGGTAAATGTAACGGGCACCAATGATGCGCCCGCCGTGATCGGAGGTGACTTAACAGCGACCTTTACCGAAGGACAATACCCGACCATACGTGGTAAGACGCCCATTGTTCAGGATGTAGATACTGGTGACACCTTGAGTTTTAGTTGGGAGAATCAACACAGTTCTAGTAATGGCACCGGCCTCGTGTTAGGAAAATGGGGCAATTACATTATTGACGAGACCACAGGAACTTGGGGCGCAAATTTCCATAATTCTTTGGTCAATACGCTTTCAGCAGGCGAAGTGGTCACCGAGACAGTCATGATGAAAGTGACTGATCAACATGGCGCTACAACCGATCAAGCTATTACCGTCACCATTATTGGTACTAATGATGTACCTCAGATCATTGGGCAGTTCTCAGGAATAGTGACGGAGGATTTAGTTAATTCTGCGAAGGGAAATCTGCAAGCGGTTGATCCCGATCGATTAGATACGCATTCCTGGGCGCTTCAAGGAAATGGGCAAGGAACATACGGGTCTATCAGCATCAATCCGCAAACTGGAACATGGCAATATCAGCTCGATAACGGCCGGCTTGCAACGCAAGCGCTTTCTGCAGGGCAAATCGCATCTGAAACATTTATCGTTCAGGTTGATGATGGGCATGGTGGCACTGCAACGCAACGCATTACTGTTGACGTAACGGGTACCAATGATCGTCCTAATATCGGTGGAACAAGTACAGGTTTTGTATCTGAAGACGGAAAACCTAGTGCAGGAGGCATGCTTCGTCATGGCGATGTGGATGCAGGTGATACACACACATGGAGTTTGGGTAGTGGTCAAACAAGTTTTCAGGGTCAATACGGCACCTTCACGATTGCGAGTAATGGCGTTTGGCGTTACCAACTTGATAATTCTCATCCTGATGTACAGAAACTAGCCGCTGGTGAGTCACTTACAGATTCAGTTATCGCCAATGTTGCAGATCAGTTAGGCGCGACAGACTCGCAATCGATAGGCATCACGATCAATGGTACGAACGATAACCCCGTTATTGCAGGTCAAATTACTGGTCAAACAAAAGAGGATACGACCAAGCACACATCAGGACAGTTGACGGTGACTGATGCTGACGCGTCTGATACTCACG
>NZ_LWFI01000878.1:0-46312 GCF_001635735.1 Oleiphilus sp. HI0067 | reverse complement strand
TTTTTAGCGCGCGAACCATACACGCAACAACACAATTTTATTACGTAGCACGCCTGATTACAGGCAAACAAAGAGAATAATCATGTCACACCAATCTGAACTAATTAGTGAAGACATTAATGAATATCTGAAGCAGCATGAGCAAAAAGAGCTCTTGCGACTTTTGACCTGTGGTAGCGTTGACGACGGTAAAAGCACACTGATCGGCCGCCTACTTCACGACTCTCACATGATTTATGAAGATCATTTGGAAGCGATTAAAAAAGACAGCGTTAAGAGCGGTACCAACGAGGGTGAAATTGACCTTGCACTTCTTGTAGATGGCCTACAAGCTGAGCGTGAGCAAGGCATCACGATCGATGTTGCGTACCGTTACTTCTCAACAGCGAAACGCAAATTTATCATCGCGGACACACCTGGGCACGAGCAATACACACGTAACATGGCGACAGGTGCATCAACGGCTGACTTAGCTATTATCTTGATCGATGCACGTCATGGCGTTCTGACGCAAACGCGCCGTCATAGCTTTATTGCCTCTCTTTTAGGTATTAAGCACGTAGTCGTTGCGATCAACAAAATGGACCTCGTTGACTATAGCGAAGAGCGTTACAACGAAATCAAAGCTGATTACCTTGAATTCGCGTCTGACCTACAACTCAAAGACATCCGCTTTGTTCCACTTTCAGCGCTGAAAGGTACGAACGTGGTTTCTAATAGCGAACTGACTCCTTGGTTCACTGACGCCCCTTTGATGGACATTCTAGAAAACGTTCAGGTGGCTGAAGACAGAAACTTTCAAGACTTCCGCCTACCCGTTCAATACGTGAACCGTCCAAACCTTAATTTCCGTGGTTTCTGCGGAACTGTGGCTTCTGGTGAAGTTAACAAAGGTGATGAACTGATGGCCCTGCCATCTGGCAAGAAGAGCACGGTTAAATCGATTGTCACGTATGAAGGCGAGCATGAAAATGCATTTGCTGGTCAAGCAATCACCATCACTCTAAACGATGAGATCGACGTATCTCGCGGAGATATGCTAGTTAAGCCAAGTAACTTACCTTCCGTGGGTCAAAGCTTTACGGCTAACATCGTTTGGATGAACGAAGCGGAGCTTCAACCTGGCAAGCTTATCGATATCAAGCTTGGCTCTACGCTTAGCTCAGGTTCGGTCAACAATATCATTCACACCGTTGACGTTAACACGCTTGAGAAAAATGATGCCGACAACTTGGCATTAAATAGCATTTCTTTGTGTGAGCTGACTCTTAATCAAGCGGTGACATTCGATCCTTATGATCAAAATAAGGCGACCGGTGCGTTTATTATTATCGACCGTCTAACCAACGTTACGATTGGCGCGGGCATGATTGTCAGCAAGTCTGACCGTTCAGACACCCAAGTATGGACTGAAGTGACCGCCCAGGAACGTAGCAAGCGCTTTGGTCACGAAGGTAAGATCATTGCGTGCACAGGAGAGCTTGCCGAACAATTGGTTCAAGCGACTGAACGTAAGCTGTTCGATCAAGGTCTTACATCTATCACTTTGAGCGCATCTCAATTCACTAGCCAAGAAAGCTTGAACGAGGCTGCAACAGCCATTAAAGCTTCGAGTGCAATTGTTATCTACGCGGGCGAAGCACAGTCAAATACTGACCTCACTTTAAGCGCTGAAACTGAATCACAAATTGTTGACGCAATTAAGTCGATTTAAACTGAAAAAGGTGTAGTATTCGCCAAAATACTACACCTTCATTCCTTTAATTTTTTAGTACTTACCTCATGGCAATCAGACACTTAGTTTTCCATCGCCTTACTCGATGGCAAGACGACCAACCAGCAAAAATCCTAACTGGCACAGAAACCAAAGACGCTAACGCAGACCATCAAGCTCTTTTTAGTCAATACAAAAAGCTGTTCCAATTCAGAGCAGGCAAGGCTTTTGGTAGGTTCTCAGAAACCGAACTTCAATCACCATTCACGCCATGGCTAAAAGAATTTAATGATGGCTCTTTGAGCTTCGCCAGCCTGACAACGAATGCGCTTAATCATCTCTGTGAGCTAGCTAATAAAACCCCTGAAATTTTTGATCGACACGTACTATTTGTCGATGAAGAACATGCGGATGGCGACCGGTTTTGGATATTCTTACTGGAAGATTCTAGCGGACTTATGCTCGACGGAAACTCGGAATTAACCATCGTAGACTATCTCAACACATCAAAGCTTGAATTAGCGCTTAAGGTTGATATCAGCGCTTGGTTAAGCGATAGCGATGACACTTCCTATCTAAGCCTTATAAAAGGCCGCGGCACCTCTAAACTAGGCGAGGCATTCTCACAAAGTGCTGGATTTGAAAACAGTGTAGATATAGCGAAAGAAACCGAAACATTAATGGAAATTCTTTCGAACTACACAAAAGACACAGAGAAAGACGAGGCCGCGCAAGTTCGCCAACGTGCTTATGACTTTTGTGTTGAACAGCAGCAAATGGGCGAAGCCGTGCCACTATCTGAACTCTCAGGCTACCTTGATGAAAACAAGCCTAGCAAGTTCGCAGAATTCGCTGAACAGAGCGCTAACATAGCACCTACACAAGAATTGCGACCTGACACGCGCAAGTTAAAGCACCTAGTTCGCCTGTCAGGCAAAGGTAATGGGTTAAGTCTTTCATTTTCATCAGACCTATTCCAGCAAACGATTTTGTACGACGAAAGCTCAGATACGCTAACCATTACTGCAATTCCGAAATCGCTTAAGAAGCAACTCAGCGAATTCATTAAGGATAAAGAAGACTAACAACTTCAAAACAAGCGCGCGTAATGATGACAGCATCACGTGCGCTTACTCTCCGATCTGTATAATTAATAGCAATAACAAATAGTAAAAATCACCATCTATGAAGTGTTTACGAATCGTTCTTTTAGCCATTGTTGCGAGTCAGTTATTTGCATGCGCAGCTATTACTGTCACCGAAACAGGAGACCCTAACTTCCTGTATCGTCCTCACTATAAAGAAAGCAAGCCATTCTATCTCTGGGGAATTGTTGGTGAACACAAAGTAAATACGCAACGTGTATGCCGTAACCGACCAGTCGTACAACTACAAACCAAGTACACGCTTACTGATGTTGCATGGGCAATCGGAACACTCGGAATCTACATGCCACGTACTGCAATGGTGTGGTGCGAACGGAAGGTGAAATAAGCATGAAAACGAACTTCCTCCATCAAGCCAAATACATTGCTATCGCAGCAACGATAAGCCTAAGCGGCTGTTCCGTAATTCATTTTGAGAATGGCCCTGTTGTTCCCGACCCAAAACCTGAGCAAAGCTTTGACTGGACACTAGGTATGTTTACCGAAGATATGCCAGACATACAATACGATGCAGCAAGCAGTGTTCGGTACAGAAAATGGTATCAACACGCCATTTTTTCAGTCGCCGAGCTGAGCAACCCATTACAGTTAAATAAAGAGTGCTCAGGTCTGGAGTGGAATCAAATCACGACCGAAGTAACTCCAACGGACTTTGTTTTTAGCATGCTAGACAACGCTCTACTCTATAACGCATCCTCTGCATGGCTCGATCTTTGGTCTACATGGAGCGTGGAGTATTCTTGCCGAGAGCGTTAGCTCTTCAATTAAGTATGCTCAAAACACTCGCTTGTAGGTTTTAACAACAAGACCAAATAACAAGATTGCACTTAAGCCTAAGCCTAAGCCCATGCCCGCCCATACGCCGGCAGGGCCAAACATCTCACCCAGGAAATAAGCCGCAGGAAATCCCAGCCCCCAATAACTAACAGTTGCGACGATGGTTGGAGATGCGCCAAGTTTAAAGCCTCTGAGCACACCCATTAAAACGACCTGCCACCCGTCAACCAATTGGAACATGGCGCCAATCAGTAACAACAAACTAGCTAAGGCCACTAGAGCCTGGTACTCGTCTGGCCCTAATGCCTCATCAACAAAAAGATCTACCAACACATCAGGGAGCAACCAAAAGACCAAGCCTGCCGCGCTTGCTGTCGCGCTCGCGATCACTAGGGCGTATAAAATCACTTGCTTGGTTTCAATCGGATTACCTGCACCGTAATGCTTGCCGACTTTCACTGATACAGCTTGCGATAAACCAAGCGGAATCATAAACGACATCGTGATGCACTGAAGCACTATCTGATGCGCAGCCAACGCCTGAGCACCCATTGCGCCAATCAACAGTGCCGCAGCCGAAAACATGCCTACTTCCATGGCATGCGCGATAGCTATTTGAACGCCTAATCGGTAGGTTTCAACGATATTTGAAAACCGAAACTGTCTCCAACGGCGCCAAAATTTAAACGGCTTAAACGCATCCTTTCTATAGATAAACACCGCCATCGCCAGCGCCATCATTATTGAAACGATCAAGGTGCCGAGCGCCACACCTTGCACCCCCATTTTCGGAAAGCCGTAAGCACCGGTCATCAACACATAGCTAATAGGATAATTTGATGCCGCCGCAAGAATACTTACTGGAAGCACTGCAGAGGGATCACCCAAACCTAGCGCGAGGCTACGCAACAGGATAAAGGTAAACGCTGGTAGTAGCGCCCATACAATAATATCCAAATAAGTAGAAGTAATAGGAATAATTAAGGGGTCTTGTCCTAAAGCTAGCAATATCGGCTCTGCGTTCGAAATTATTAAGCCAAACACTACTGACAGAAATAGTACTGACAAAACGCCAGATAAAAGCGCCGTTTGGATGCCATCTGGCTGATCTTTACCAAATTCAAACGCGATTAGATTCGCAGTTGCGGTTAGCACCCCGATACCAACAATATGAAAAAACTGAAACACCATGGCGCCCAGTGCGCCGCCGGCAAGAGTATCGACACCTAGTTGACCTAACAATACCGTGTCGATAAATCCCATTGACGCAAAGGCCAGCTGCCCAACAATCATCGGCACAGCCAAGCGAATAAGCTTCGTAATCACTAAATAACCTTAAGAAGTGGCTCTTACTCGAGCATACCAACCGGAAGGATCGACAATTTCACCGTCCTCTTCATTGATGGCAGGATAGTCAAGATCGTTTTGATGGCAATACTCGGCTATCCTTGGGTGGGCCCAACGAAAATAAGTTTGCCAATATTCATGATCATCAAGGCGCGTCTGATGATACATGCCTTTCATTTCACGTTGTCGTTGCGCCTCGCTCAAAATAATCGCTGCGGCTACTGAGACATTAAATGACTCAACCATTCCCATCATGGGAATAATAATATGGCCATCAACTTTCTGAGCAGCCTCATCACTTACGCCTTTTTTCTCATTCCCCATCAGAATGGCGCATGGTTCGGTGTAATCTACATCTCTAAAATCAAGCGCTGTATCAGACAAATGTGCTGCATAAACTTTTTGGCCGCGCGTCTGGAGAAGTTCGATACCTGCATCCATCGACTCATGCCGAACGATGTTAACCCATCGATCACTCCCCATTGCCGTGCCCGAGTATGGACGATGCTTATCCCACGGCCAGACCATATGCAGCTCATGCATACCGACCGCATCACCAGTACGAACTAAAGCAGCAATATTACGAGGTTTGTGGATCTGCTCCGCGAGAATTGTTAAATCGGGTTGGCGCCGATCTAAGGTTTCGCGGAGCTTTCGGTATCTCTCTGGTGTCATAGAATTAGGCAGAGCCAGATGTTAAGTATCGCCATGCCCAGCATCGCTAACCATGTCAGCAGCATGCCATAGAATCGACCAAAACTTGGCCCATCAAAACGCGATAAACCCCATGAATGAAGAACGCGGCCCAGCAAAAACATACCGCCGAAAACATGAATCAAAATTGGATTCAAGAACTGAAGTTCCAACATGAAGAGCAAAACTAAAGCGAGTGGAATATTCTCGAGCGCATTTGCATGCGCACGGATTGCACAACGCATCTCAACAGAACAATCGTTTTGCTCTGTGCTCTTCTTTTCAGCGCGGCGAAATGCAGTGACTCGATAACCAAGGTAAATAATTAAAATCGCAAGCAAGCCCGCATACATTGGCGCATAACGCAAAAGAGAACTACCCATACCCTACTCCTTACTATTTATTTTTTGGAATTATTGCCGCCGGGAAACTGCGCTACCTGGCTTGGCTTTACTTTAGGAACTCCGCACTGCTCTACCTCATCAATGCGCACAATTGCATTCATTGGCACATATGTGCGCGTCACCCCTGCAAACTCAGATTTGAGCTTTTCTTCACTAGGGTCAACTAACAATTGCGACCGCTCACCAAAGAGAATTTCTTCAAGCTCTATGAAACCATACATTTCAGACGGGAAAACGTGCGCAGCGTATATTTCGAACACTTCGTCCTGATTATAAAAAACAACTTTATAAGTTTTCTTGGCAGCCATAAAACAACATTACTAAACCGGATAAAACGAGGTCGCGAATCATAGCACAAAACGAACGAATGTCAGTCATTTAGCAGCTCAGAACATCGCTGAAACCTGCCAACACATGTAACAAAAAACCGCTATAATTCGGGCGTTTAACTAGATATAATTCACGCCCTTTTTTTCACGTAAGAGTATTAAGAGTTTCGATGACCAAAAAGCTGTTTATCAAAACCCATGGTTGCCAAATGAACGAATATGATTCAGCGCGCATGGCAGATCTACTTCAAGACGATCAAGATGTTGAGTTGACAGACACTCCTGACGATGCAGACATTTTGTTGCTGAACACTTGTTCTATTCGTGAAAAAGCACAAGAAAAGGTTTTCCACCAACTTGGTCGTTGGAAGAAGTTAAAAGAAACAAATCCAGAACTGACGATCGGCGTTGGCGGCTGCGTAGCAAGCCAAGAAGGCGAAGCTATCCGAGATCGCGCCCCATATGTTGATGTAATATTCGGTCCACAAACACTTCATCGCCTTCCAGAGATGATTGATGCATCCAAGACTTCTGATGTGGGTGTTGTGGATATCACCTTCCCAGAAGTAGAGAAGTTCGATCATCTACCTGCACCTGGCGTAGATGGACCATCAGCATTCGTTTCAATCATGGAAGGCTGCAGTAAATATTGCACATTTTGCGTCGTACCATATACCCGAGGCGAAGAAGTCAGTCGCCCAGCTGACGACGTTATTGCGGAAGTAGCCCACCTTGCGGAACAAGGCGTACGTGAAATCAACCTCCTGGGTCAGAATGTTAATGCCTATCAAGGTAACACGCATGATGATGACATCATGGACCTTGCCGAGCTGATCACCATTATCTCTGGCATTGAAGGGATCGATCGTATTCGTTACACCACGTCACATCCTGTTGAGTTTAGTGATGCATTGATTGATGTTTACGCAACAGTCCCGGAACTCGTAAGCCATCTGCACCTTCCTGTACAAAGCGGTAGCGATCGCATTTTGGCCGCAATGAAACGCGGCCATATGGCGTTAGAGTACAAATCTAAAATTCGTCGTTTACGCAAGCATCGTCCAGATATCAGCATTTCGTCTGACTTTATTATTGGCTTCCCGGGCGAAACGGAAAAAGACTTTGAAGATACAATGAAGCTTATCAACGACATTGGCTTCGATACATCTTTCAGCTTTATCTACAGCGCTCGACCTGGAACACCTGCTGCGGATCTAGCAGACGAAACATCAGAAGAAGTGAAGAAACAACGCCTGCACATACTACAGCAACGCATTACGCAACAAGCACATGAAATTAGTCGTCGCATGGTCGGTACTCAACAACGCATTTTAGTCACTGGATTTTCTAAGAAAGACCCAGGCGAAATGCAAGGTCGTACTGAGAACAACCGCGTGGTCAACTTCAAAGCAAACCAAGATCGGAGCGACTCTGCACTAATTGGTCGGTTCATCGATGTCGATATCGTTGATGCTTATCCGAACTCATTGCGTGGCGAACGTATTGACGACAATGACTACTAGCTCTATTGCAACAGGTGTAAAGAAGACTTTGCACTTGAGCCCTGAAGACAACCAGAGGCTTTCGCTGCTTTGCGGACCATTTGATGAGAACATCAAGTATCTAGAAAAACGACTGCTCGTACGCATCAATCGTCGCGGAGCGCTGTTTAGCATTTCATCAACAGATGATTCCCGAGCTCAAGCATGTCTCAATATACTGATGCATTTGTACCGTGATACTGAACACTCCCCCGACATTTCTTTGGAAAAGGTTCAACTGTATATTCAAGAAGCTGCGCAAGAGCTCGTCACTTCACAGCCAATGAACGATATTCATGCGGTGATTAAAACACCTAAGTTACAAGTCAAAGCGCGGAATCAAAATCAAATCTTGTATCTTCAGCGCGTCAAACAGCACGATATTAATTTCGGTATTGGACCCGCCGGCACGGGTAAAACTTATCTCGCGGTAGCTTGTGCGGTTGAAGCCTTACAAAAAGAAGAAGTAAAGCGAATTCTTTTGGTACGTCCTGCTGTAGAAGCCGGCGAGAAGCTCGGTTTTCTCCCTGGTGATCTAGCACAAAAAGTAGACCCCTACTTACGCCCTCTTTATGACGCACTATACGACATGCTGGGCTTTGAGCAGGTTGCGCGCCTAATCGAGAAAAACGTCATTGAAATCGCACCACTCGCGTTTATGCGGGGGCGCACCTTGAATAACGCGTTTATTATTCTGGATGAAAGCCAAAACACGACACCAGAGCAAATGAAAATGTTTTTAACACGTATCGGCTTTGGGTCTACCGCCATCATAACTGGCGACATTACACAAACCGACTTACCTAAAGGCGCCAAGTCCGGGCTCGCTGAATGCCAAACAATCTTGAACAATGTTGCCGGCATCAGCGTCACGAATTTCAATTCGGCCGACGTAGTGCGCCATCCTCTAGTTCAGCGCATTGTCGAAGCATACGACAAACACGACGCAAAGCAGAGCTAAGATGAGCAAACTCACAATCGATTTACAGATCGAAATCGGTAACAACGATTTTCCTCCACTTGATCAGTTCGAGCGCTGGGCAAACGCTGCGTATCAGGGAGAGAAACATCTCGAGATGACGATACGCATCGTTGAAGAAGAAGAATCGCACGCACTTAATTTTGAGTATCGCGGTAAAGATAAATCGACTAACGTATTGTCATTCCCATTCGAAGCTCCCGAGTTTGTGGAGATCGATTTACTTGGCGATCTAGTTATCTGTAAGCCCGTTGTTGAGCTAGAAGCAAAAGAACAAGATAAACAACTGGAAGCGCATTGGGCGCACATGGTGATTCACGGAACGCTTCACCTTCAAGGATATGACCACATTCACGATGACGAGGCTGAAGAGATGGAAAGACTTGAAATTACGATTCTCTCTGATTTAGGCTACGATAATCCTTATTTGTAAGAGGCAAACTAGTTCTACTAATGAACGACGACACTCCGAGTACCGGGCCAGCTTCAAAGAGCTGGCTAGAACGAATCTCTCAGGCTTTCTCCGATCAACCTGAGAACACAGAAGAACTTCTCGAATTACTTCGAGACAGCGAGCAGCGCAACGTTCTTGATAGCGACGCTCTGAGCATCATTGAAGGCGCAATTCAAGTCACGCAAATGCAAGCGCGTGAAGTAATGATCCCTCGCTCACAAATGATCGCCATCAAACTTAACGCTGATCCTGAAGACTACATCGGCAGCATCATCGAATCAGCGCACTCCCGTTTTCCAGTATTCGGCGAATCAAATGATGAAGTAGAAGGCGTTTTGCTAGCTAAAGACCTGCTACCGCTCGCACTTAAGGGTGAACTCAAGCGTCAGGACATCCAAGAGCTGATTCGACCTGCTTCTAAAATTCCAGAGAGCAAACGCTTAAACGAGCTACTAAAAGACTTTAAGAAAAAACGTATTCACATGGCTATCGTCATTGACGAGTATGGTGTCACGTCGGGCTTAGTAACCATCGAAGATGTTCTTGAACAGATTGTTGGCGAAATTGAAGATGAGCACGATATCGAAGAGGAAGCGAATATTAAGCTTCTAAGCGATTCAGAGTCGACGGTTAAAGCACTCACATCAGTGGAAGAGTTCAACGACCACTTCGGCACATTTATTCCTGATGATGAATTCGATACCATCGGCGGCTGCGTCATCAAAAGCTTCGGCTGCCTTCCAAATCGGGGGGACGAAACGCTGTTCGAAGGATTCAAAGTCACCGTATTAAACGCGGATAGCCGCACAGTACGTCTTTTAAAATTCGAAAAATAAATAAAAGCGCGCTGAAGCGCTAGCGAGTCAAAAATGCGAGCAACACTTCTCTGCTCGCTTGCTATTTTTGTAGCAGGCGCATTACAGACCTTAGGTCTAAGTCCATTCAATTTTTGGCCCGCAAGCATCATTTCGCTTGTCGCTTTTTTATTCATTACAAAAGCACTATCTTCAAATCATTTACTAACAGGGAAACGTGCTTTTTATCAGGGATGGCTGTTTGGCTTCGGCTTGTTTGCTAGCGGCGCATCTTGGGTGTACGTGAGCATAAATACCTATGGCCATGCGCACCCAGCTTTGGCGGGAATTCTGACGCTACTATTCGTCGCATTCTTAGGCTTATTCCATGGCGCGATGTTTTATGTGTATGCAAAGCTAAAGACTAAACAAGCCGAACTTAACACCTTACTCTTCGCAGCATTGTGGACCTTAAACGATCTCGTTCGAAGTGTATTTCTTACAGGCTTCCCTTGGCTGTTTGTTGGGGATACCCAACTTCATGGCCCACTACATGGTTACTATCCAGTAATCGGTAGCTATGGGATAACGCTTGTTCTAGCAATCACTTCAGGGCTAGCACTTCTCCTATTTAATAAGCCATCACTTCGAATCGCAGGGCCAATAGCGGGACTATTGATAGCGCTATGGCTAGCTCCCGTAGCTTTAAACCACGTTACTTGGACAAAAGATCAGAACCAAGACATCAATGTCGCGCTACTGCAGCTTAATATACCTCAAGAACTTAAGTGGAAACGCGCACAAAAACCTAAAACAGTTGCATTGCTAGAACAGATGTCAGCAGCGCAATGGGATAAAGATCTGATTGTTTGGCCAGAGACAGCTCTTCCTGCTTTCTACAACCAAGCAAAACCTTTGCTAAACAAAATGTCGAAACAGGCGACAGCCAACAACACGTCTATCATTACCGGCATTCCTTATCGAGGCTGGGACGCTGAAGCAAAGCGTCCTGTGATGCACAACAGCATTATTGGAATTGGCGATGCCTCGGGCATCTACCACAAGCAAAAGCTTGTGCCTTTTGGAGAGTACGTACCTCTACAAGACATACTTAGAGGTCTAATCGCGTTTTTCGACCTACCAATGTCAGATTTTCGCAAAGGAAAGCAAGATCAAGAGCTATTGCGCCAAAATGGAAATCTAACGTCACCCTTTATTTGCTATGAGGTGGTTTATCCAGATTTTGTGGCATCGCGTGCCGCGAACGCAGATTATTTAATTACCATTAGTAACGACGCGTGGTTTGGCGCATCTATTGGCCCACACCAACACTTACAACTCGCGCAAATTCGTGCAGCCGAAAATGGTAAATACATGATTCGAGCAACTAACAACGGTTTAACCGCAATTATCGACGAAACGGGAAAAATTAGCGCATCCATCCCTCAATTTAAGCAAGCAACACTCGAAGGAAGAGTGAAGACATTTGCAGGCAGCACACCATTCACTAAGCTCGGCTCACTACCTACACTCATCTTCTGCTTATTAATTCTAGTCATATCTTTCGGCATAAAAAAACGCGGCTAAAAAACCGCGTTTTTCCTACACAATTCAGCCTTACATCATCGACTGTAAATAATTGGGCAATCCAATTTTATCGATAAGACCAAGTTGCTTCTCCAGCCAATAGGCATGATCTTCCTCTGAGTCTTTTAGCTGACCCAGAAGCATTTCTCGTGTTTCATAATCACGTTCTTGCTCACAGAGAGCGATCGCATCCTTAAGATTTTGAATAACAGAGTACTCAACTTCTAAATCACTTTTCAGCATTGAAACAACGTCAGCTCCAACATTGAGAGGCTCTCGTACTCCAAGATTTGGTGTTCCTTCGAGAAATAAAATGCGACGGATCATTTGGTCAGCATGATCAGTTTCTTCCTCACGCTCATGATCAAGACGCTCATAAAGCTTATTGAGCCCCCAGTCTTCGTACATGCGTGAATGGATAAAATACTGATCGACCGCGGTGAGTTCGCCAGCAAGAAGTTTGCTCAATGTATCGACAACTTTTTGATTACCTTTCATTTCAAAACCCCTATTCTTCGCCTAGCAATGATTGCGTATAGTTCTCGAGCCCCATCTTTTCGATGAGATCTCGCTGAGTTTCAATCCAATCGAAATGCTCTTCCTCATAGCTCAAAAGTTCGCGCAAGACATCTCTACTCACATAATCGCGCTGTGATTCGCAGTGCTCGATCGCATCGCGAAGGGTTGCCAAAGACTGCGTCTGAAACCTCAAGTCGCAAGACAGAATCTCGGGAACATCTTCGCCAATATACAGCTTGCCTAATTTTTGGAGATTGGGGATACCTTCCAAGAACAAGATACGCTCAATAAGCGCGTCCGCTTGTTTCATATCCTTGATAGATTTTTTGTACTCGACCTTATCAAGAACTGATAATCCCCAGTTCTTAGCCATTCGCGCATGAAGAAAATATTGATTGATCGATATAAGCTCATCCGCGAGCACATCGTTTAATTTTTGAATAACCGATACATCACCTTGCATAGCAAACCTCCCTTCGAAAGAATCAGGGCAAGTATATGCAAGGTTTAAGTTATTGAAAAGTTGAGAATAATGATACGAATCAGTATCAGTTAGATGACTGCCGCGTAGGCTAAGTCGAGAGAAGTATTGTCGTTATCTTGAGCCAATCTATTTTCTATAATTTCTTTAGTCGTACATGCACACTGACCACAACTTGTCGCCACACCCAGTTCATTGCGCACCTGACGAAAAGAGGTTTTGCCTTCATCCATCAAAGAATGAATATCTCTGTCAGAAACACCTTTACACAAACAAACTAACATTATTTTCGCTCACTTAAACAACGGAGCAAATGATAGTCGCAATACGAATCATTATCAACAACATTCACCAATTATTTTTGTTGTCGTTTTGTGGTTTGAAGCGTCTACACCCACACATAAAACTAAGATAGACTATGTGCCCATTTTTGCACCGCACTATAGATAAGCGGTGTTGCGTATTCCATTGATTTAAGAAGAAGCATGCAAGAACAATACTCTCCGAAAGAAATAGAACAGAATGCACGAGATTTTTGGGAAGCGAACAATAGCTTTGCCGTAACCGAGGACTCGTCTAAAGAAAAGTACTACTGCCTTTCCATGTTCCCATACCCTAGCGGCAAGCTGCACATGGGGCACGTACGCAATTATACGATTGGAGATGTTGTTTCTCGTTACCAGCGCATGCTGGGTAAAAACGTTATGCAACCAATGGGTTGGGATGCTTTTGGACTTCCAGCAGAAAACGCTGCAATCAAAAACGGCGTCGCTCCAGCTAAATGGACATACGAAAACATTGATTACATGAAAAGTCAGCTTAAGCAATTAGGCTTTGGTTATGACTGGGATCGAGAATTAGCGACCTGCCGCCCTGAATACTACAAGTGGGAACAATGGTTCTTCACTAAGCTATATGAGCGCGGCTTAGTGTACAAAAAGAACGCAACTGTTAACTGGGACCCTGTTGACCAAACTGTTCTTGCAAACGAGCAAGTTGTCGATGGCCGTGGCTGGCGTTCTGGCGCAATTGTCGAGCGCAAAGAAATCCCACAGTGGTTTATCAAAATCACCGATTATGCAGAAGAACTACTTAACGACTTAGATCAGCTTGATGAATGGCCTGAGCAAGTTAAAACGATGCAGCGCAACTGGATTGGCCGATCAGAAGGTCTTGAATTCAGCTTTGGCATCAAAGACTCAGACGAAACGCTAAGCGTTTATACCACACGACCAGATACTCTGATGGGTGTAACGTATGTAGCGGTAGCCGCTCAACACCCACTTGCTACACGTGGTGCAGAAAACAACACCGACTTGCGTGAGTTCATCGAAGACTGTAAGAAAAACAAAGTTGCCGAAGCAGATATGGCGACAATGGAGAAAAAAGGTCTTCCTACCGGCTTCAAAGCAATACACCCAATTACAGGTGAAGAAGTACCTATTTGGGCTGCGAATTTCGTGTTGAAGGACTACGGCTCAGGCGCAGTTATGTCTGTACCAGCACATGACGAACGTGACCATGAATTCGCAAAGACGTACAAGCTTCCAATTAAACAAGTTATCGCATCGGAAGAAGTTGAAGAACTTGATATTCATGAGTCGGCCTATACCGACAAAGGTGTTCTTGTAAACTCCGGCGAATTTACTGGCTTAACCTCTGCTGAAGCATTCGAAGCAATTGTGAAGCACTTTGAAGAAGCTGGAACTGGATCGCGCAAAGTGAATTACCGCTTACGTGACTGGGGTGTCTCTCGCCAACGCTATTGGGGCGCACCGATTCCGATGAAATACTTGGAAGACGGCACTGAGATCCCTGTGCCTCTAGAAGAGCTGCCTGTACAGCTTCCTGAAGATGTTGAATTAGATGGTGTTAAATCACCGATTAAGAGTGATCCTGAGTGGGCGAAGACAAGCCATAACGGTGCAACAGCATTCCGTGAAACCGATACCTTCGACACCTTTATGGAGTCATCTTGGTACTACGCGCGCTATTGTTCTCCGAACAGCGATGATCAAATGCTTGATCCAAGTGCAGCAAACTACTGGCTACCTGTGGATCAATACATTGGTGGTATTGAGCACGCGATTCTTCACCTACTCTACTCTCGTTTCTATCACAAGCTATTACGTGATGTTGGTCTCGTTGAAAGTGATGAGCCGTTTAAGCGCTTGCTTTGTCAAGGCATGGTGCTAGCTGATTGCTTCTATCAAGAAGATGAGCAAGGCGGAAAAATTTGGATTTCGCCAACAGACGTTAAAGCAGAAACTGACGACAAGGGCAAAGTATCACGCTATGTCAAATTAGAAGACGGCTCTGAAGTTCTTAGCGCTGGCATGGGCAAAATGTCGAAGTCTAAAAACAACGGTATTGATCCTCAAACAATCATCGATCAATTCGGTGCTGACACAGTGCGTTTATTCATGATGTTTGCTGCTCCACCTGAGCAATCGCTTGAATGGTCAGACAATGCAGTAGAAGGTGCTAACCGATTCCTAAAGCGTTTATGGAAAAATGTCGACAACCACCTGACCAATGGCGGAAAGGTTGAACTTGACCAGAATGCATTAAACGAAGAACAAAAAGCTGTTCGTCGTAAGACACATGAAACCATCAAAAAAGTAAGTGACGATTTAAACCGTAGACTTACGTTCAACACTGCCATCGCAGCTGTTATGGAATTGATGAATAGCGTTAGTAAATTTGTTGATGTTAGTGAGCAAGGCCGTGCAGTTTCTCACGAAGCACTTGAAACCGCTGTATTATTGCTAGCTCCGATTACACCGCATATCTGTCATACTCTATGGAAAGAACTAGGAAATGACGCCGACGTGCTCACTGCACCATGGCCTTTATGCGATGAAAGTGCACTTGTAAAAACAAGTCAGCAAATCGTTGTACAAGTAAATGGTAAGGTTCGTGCGAAGCTAGAAGTTCCTGCCGATATCAGTAAAGATGCGCTTGAAGTACAAGCGATGGAAGACGAAAACGTCAAGAGATTCCTTGAAGGGAACACCATTCGCAAAGTGATTGTTGTTCCTAACAAACTGGTGAACATCGTTGCAAACTAAGCTCTTCAAAGCCGCAACAAAACGGGTAGCACTGCTACTCGTTATCGCTAGCGGCGCGCTCATTCAAGGCTGCGGATTTCACGTTCGCACAGCAGAGTTAGGCTCTCTCGGGTTTAGCTCTGTAAATTTTGAATGCGATCAAGCTGAGCACTGGCAGCTATGTCAGTCCTTAGAGCGCGAGCTTAAAGCGCATAAGGTCACGATGGATGATGATGCAACCTTCACGCTGAGTATCGATAGTGCAAGCTCCACCGAACGAGCATTCACCATTAACCTAGATGCTAGTGCTGACGAATACGAAATAACCCGTCTCGTAAAATTCACCTTCTCAGAAGCAAACAATACAAAATCCAAATACAGTAACGAGATCAATGCTCGTCGTATTTATCGTCATAATTCAGACGCCCTGCTCGCTAAAGAGCGCGAAAAAACTACGCTCACGAAAGCCTTAGATAAAAGCATTGCGCGCGAAATCATTCGTCAGCTAACACTCATCCGTATCGGCGCCAACGATGCAGGTTAAACCTGAACAACTTTCTCAGCAATTAAAAAGCGGCTTGAAGCCCGTTTACATGGTCAGCGGCGAAGAACCTCTGCTGCAATTAGAAGCCGTAGATGAAATTCGCGCGGCGGCGCGAGCTCAAGGCTATGACGAACGACAAGTATTGCGGGTTGAGCGGGGCTTCGACTGGCAAACTCTCCAAGAAGAAGGTAATGCCCTCTCACTTTTCGCAACCAAGCGGATCATTGAGCTCAAATTGCCGAATGGCAAACCCGGTACCGAAGGCTCAAAAAAACTCGTTCAATATCTCGAAGCACCACCTGAAGACACTGTTCTGATAATCGAAGCGGGCAAAATTGATAAGAAGACACTCGGTAGCGCTAAATGGTGTAAAGCCATTGATAAGTTAGGGGTCATAACTCAAGTGTGGCCTATCAAACCACAGCAAACTCTCACATTCATGCGTCAACGCGCCAATAAACTAAAGCTCAATATTGATTATGATGCGCTCGAAATTTTATCGTCTCGCCTAGAGGGCAACCCGCTCGCGGCGAAACAAGAGCTAGACAAACTCGCAATTTTACATGGCAACAACACAATTAGCGTTGGCATGATCTTGGACGAAGTCAAAGACTCTGCTCGCTATGACGTATTTGATTTAAGTAAAGCCATGCTTAGTGGCCAAGCAAAAAAAACTGCGAGCATAGTTGGTCATTTGAAAGCTGAAGGTAATCTGCCAATCACTATGATCTGGCCACTTAGTCGTGACGTCCGTGTGCTTGAAGGTTTGATTCCTCTTATTGGGCAACAACAACGCGTTGACGCCTACCTTAAGGGCAAACGCATCTTTGCCCAGCAGCAAGCAGACTATGTCTCGGCTGCAAAACGCTTAAACACCAAAAGCATTAACGATCTTACGCTCATGCTTAAGAAAATCGATGACGCATCAAAAGGCGTGTTTGGATCGGAGCCTGCGTGGCTTTTAATCGAGCAACTCGCCATGCACATTGCTCACCCTCCCAAATAGCGCCTCCGCTCCCCCATACTTACCCTAACAATTTTCATTATCATCATTGGTATTCACGCTTCGATAAATTCGATGATGGTCTTTTCCTAATGAGAACAAGTACTTAGCGCAAAACACCTAGAATCAACTACAGTTATATATTGTCATTGATCAATTTTGGACACTATGAATGAGTCTCTACAGCGTTATTGTCGGTCTAGTTGTCGTCTGCATTTCAAGCTTTTCACATGCGGCAAGCTATAAAGTAACGAATTCCAAGTCGAGCGGTAATGGATCTTTACGCTGGGCGATAGAGCAAGCAAACAACAACCCAGGCGCAGATATTGTTGAAGTCCCGGGCTCCTTTGATAGCAGCAACCCAATTGTTCCCGTTACCGGTGGCGGCTCAAGCCGTTACACTTTTGAGAATCCAATTCTTGTAACTGACGATATTACGATCAAAGGTCTTGGAAGTTCACGCCCCGTTATCGATGACCACCAACATTAGATTACGACTGCGGGCCTCACAAATGTGGGCTATCCGTTTGATCAAGGTCCAGGCGGTGGCGGGGCAACAATTCTCAAGCCAGTCAGCACGCTATTTCGTGTAAACCGGGCAAATGGCGCGGGCCGGACACTTGATGTTCGCATCGAGAATCTAGCCTTTACCCGAATGAGTACGTTTATCAATACGGATAATGCCAACGTAACACTTGATAACGTCGCGATCTATGGCTTCGTATGCCAACGTTCTAGTGACTTGTTAATTGTGCATGGTCTCGGAGGTTCTCTTACAATCAAAGATAGTTTGATCTTTGATAATCTCGTCAACAACGGACAACAAGATCTCGTCATCAACAACGATCTCACCATTATTAATTCTGCCTTTTCGAACAACTCTAACCGCGCTATCAGGGCCGTTTCTGACCGCTTAGTATCAATGACTGACAGTACAAGCAAGAACGTTATTATCCGTGATTCCTATTTTGATGGTTTAGATTCGGGTGCGCTTGAATTCAAAAACGCTAGCGTAGAAATCAGTAATTCAGTTTATGATGGGCGTGATGCAACCCCTACTCGCGCGATCAAAGTGATAGACGGAGATTTAACGTTAACTAACAGCACCTGGTACTACACGTCGAAAACAATCAACAATATCGGACAAATCTTTCAAGGAACACACATTGAATTAGCGGGAAGTGCGCAGCTGATTGCACGCAACAATCTTCTTCTTTCTACCAACTCGGCAACAAACACAATACCTTTAGTTTATCCCGCGAACTGGGACGATACTGGAGTATTCGCGCGAGCGGTAAACGATAACAACTATTTATCCCGTATCAACGGTGATGACTCAGCGCTCAATCTGTCCCCGCTTCATTGCGTCAATGCAAGCTTCAATAGAAATTGTTTCGTCCCTAACGCCTTATCCACTCCCTTAGTCGATCAAGGAAATACCGCAGATGCACTCTACGGAGATGGAGCACCAATCTCTGAAGACCTTCTTGGAGAGCTCGGCGCACAAGGCGCATCCGTCGATATAGGCGCATATGAAAAGCATGAGACACTTTATGCGCATGCAGATCATTACCAAACAAATGAAGGGGTGAATTTAATTGTTTCGACCGCTAACGGGGTGCTAAGCCAATGATTCAACACCAGGAGGTCTCAGCGTTTCACTCAAAGCCCAAACGCTTCATGGAACTGTGACGCTGAACCCTGATGGCTCGTTCGATTATATGTCTAACAACGGATACTACGGGCAAGACCAATTTGAATATGAGCTATCGGGAAAATCAGCTTATGTAACTATTGATGTAGTCTCTACTGGATGGATAAGTATTCCTAGCAACCAACAACCTACTGCGGGCGCGGACAGCTATACCATTCACGAAGGTGAAACCCTAGATCGCCCCGCCCCAGGACTTCTTGAGAATGATTCAGACGATCAAAATACAACAGCACCTTTATAATTGTGCCTAGAAGCAAGGCTTCATAAAGCTCCAATCCATGGCGCTGTCACGATTAATTTGGATGGCAGTTTCACTTTTATCCCAGACCCCGGATATATAGGTAGCGATTAATTCTTTTATGATGCGGTTGATAACGGACTGAAGCATAGCCCTCCTGCTAAAGTAACAGTGCAAATCAATTCCGGAGCAAGAGCCGGAGCTGAAACAAAAGTTGCAACTAAAGCTGGGGCGGCCGGCTGGGCTTCGCTCAATGGATTGTTTGCATTACTCGTTAGCAGCTATCTAATGTCCAAGCGTAATAAACACGCACAGTCTCTTTTACTTGTTTGTGCAGCATCATTAATAACAAGTTTAATCAGCTCTGATGCGCAAGCCGATGAGTCACAGCTAGATTCATCGCCGCAAACAGCAACTCAAGCCCCTCTTGAAGACCAGTTCTTTAAAGGATTCATTGCAGATCTAAGTTTTGGGTACTCTAACCTTGAACCAGAAGCGCCATCTAATATTTGGACACAAAATCGTGATCATGGCGCTGCATTTGCTGTGGGTGTGGGATATCAATTTACGAATCAGTTTTCGATAACTCTACGTTATTATGACTTCCATACAATCAAACTAAACTCATCAGACCCACTATATGACGATGTAAGCATTGAATATCGCGTACTAGAGCTCGCGGGTACATATCGTTTTACTCAACTGTGGGAAAGCCAGTTCGCACCATTTATTCTCGGTGGTGTTGGTTATCTAGACCCTAAGATTAAAGGCGATACAGACAGCGTCACGACTGAAGAAGACAATCATCTCGCATATGGCGTCGGGATAAGTTTAAGTCCAATGAAACATGGCATGTTCGATTTAGTCTGGCAAAGCATGGCAGGTGAGGTTGACCTTATTTCATTGCGTTTGACTGTAGATGTCCCAAACTAAATGCTCTTACATCTTTGTCGTTCTGCTATGTATCTCAATTCAGATATTTGGTTTAACGACAACACTACAGTATGACGGCAGTGCGGTTTTCGAAGGGCAGTATTGGCGACTGATAAGCGCGCACTTTAGCCATCTAACTTGACTTCACTTAAGCCAAAACATGGCTGCTTTATTGTTACTCGTTTATCTACTTCCTTGCCTAAAAAGTATAAAAACCCTAAATCTCGTATTTGTTATTAGCGGAATAGCGATCACAGGTATGTATTATCTATTCTTTCCGCTATCCATTTCCTATGCTGGCTTAAGCGGTTGCCTTCATGCCCTAGCAGCTTTTGGCATACTGAAACAGATATTTAGCTCTTCAATTAAAAATGCGAGAGTCGCTAAAACTCTAGCATTTTTACTTTCCGTCAAACTTGGGTACGAAGTATTTGCCATCAACGATACCTCTATCGCAACAGAGGCACATTTGATTGGGCGATATCAGGACTGTTGCTGACAATATGCTTCAATTATTTAGAACGTATCGGCCTACTCTGGCGCCGCACACTCAGACCGCGCGGGGTCATTTGAGCAGCGAATCTTCCAAAGAAGAGTCAAAGCCTTAGCATCCATCTTCCCTTCTTGTTTCAAGCTCACCCTAATTTCTTTACTGAAACGATCCAGCTCTTTCTTCGTATCGGCATCGGTTTTGATCCAATACTTAGCAGGTATTTCTGCTTCCGCATCTTTTACCTGCTTGTGGATGAAAGGTAAACGAGATACTACATACTCACGCATTAAATTGCCGAAGTTATCATCGAATCGTTCTTTATTAATGACTGTCTGAAGCATCCCATAATAGAAACGATGATCAATAATTCCACCATCTGTCCCAAGCCCTTGGTACAGTTCAAAAGTGTTATATGCCAAGGCTGGCATCAATAGAATATCGATGTTTCCATTATTAAATTGTCCTGAAAACGTTGCGAGCGAGGTACCAACCGGTGAGGCGCCAGCTAAGCTCGACAACTGCAAAGCCTGAGGATCTTCGTTTAACACTGAAATTTTCTTGCCACTAAATTCAGCGACCGTGTCTATATTTTTATCATTCACAAAAGCAAACATGGATCCTACCGGAAACGAAGCCACAACTTCGTATTTACCGTTGGTCATCAATTTACCCGCTTTAGGATTCGCTAGAGTAACCAGTACACGATCCAATTCGTCGTCAGACAAAATGCCTCCGATAGCGTCAAGGCTGCCTGCGAACGGCACATAATTTCGTGAGAGTATCGCCGTTAGATGTACTGCATCGCATAAGCCCGCCTTGAAATCATTAGATGCCACTTTCTCATCGGTATAAGTGATGAATTCAAGATCAAGCCCCCATCCTAAAGCCTTTGGCTTAAGGTCGGAAAAGAACTCAACTACGGGCCCCGTTTTCCCTACAGGATCCCAAAGACAATATTTCTTTTTTTCGAGAGCAAAAGACTGCACTGAAAATAGTGCACAGAAGATAAAAATGGTCGTTTTGGTTGCAGTATTCATCACTAAACCGTGGCCTCTTATTCGTTATTATTTAATAGCGAGTGCCTTGGAATGCGTAGGTAACTGCATACAAATACCTATCAAAGCGCTTCTAAGCTACTCCTTAATAGGTCTGATAGAAAGTGATTAATGCTGATTTATTGAACTGAGTGCCTTGTTCAATGAATAAACAGGGCACAGATCAGAAACGAAATTACGCGCTGAGGACGTCTTCGATAAAGTCCAAACGGTCTTGGCCAAAGTACATTTCATTATCCAAGAACATTGTCGGTGCACCAAAACAACCGCGCTTAACCGCTGCTTCTGTGGCTTCTTTCAATTGATTTTTAATCTCGTCTTGTTGAACTAACTCTGCAAACGCAGCGGCGTCAATGCCAGCCTCCGTCAATACTTCAGCTATCACCTCTGGCTTACTCATATCCAGACCTTTCACCCACATCGCGTCATAGACAACATCGATATAGGCATCAACACAATCAAGTTCCATTGCAGCAAATACGCCACGCATTAGTTGCAGGGTATTTACTGGGAAGTGCGGGTTCATTTTGAATTCAACACCATAACGACGCACGAAACGCGGAATGTCGCTTAACAACATGTACTTGCCTTTGGCAGGAACCAAGCCCGGCGGTGTATTATTTGTCGCTTTATGTACTGCGCCCAATAGCATTGGCTCATAAACAACATCAGCATTGTATTTGTCGCTCATCTTGGCGAGCTGTTTGTGCGCTAGGTAAGCCGTCGGGCTACCAAAATCAAAATAAAACTCAATTTGCTTTGCTGAATCACTCATCGTTATTCCTATATGTATAAATTACGTTCAAGCTGGGTTGGCTAATAGTAAGAGCGTTACCACTTCTCTACCCATGGACGGACATCAAGCTCAAAGGTCCACGCGTTGCGTGGTTGCTCATGAAGCATGACATAATTTTTTGCCAAATCTGCAGGTTGAACGACTCCATCCTTCTCTACAAATTTTTGATACTCGGGGTGGTTTTCACGGATCCACTGTGTGTCTACGGCCGCATCAATTACAACATGCGCAACATGAATATTCTTTGGCCCAAGCTCTCGAGCCATTGACTGAGCGAGGGCTCTGAGACCATGTTTTGCACTGGCAAATGCGCCAAATATAGCGCCGCCTCGTACACTTGCCGTTGCACCGGTAAAGATAATCGTTCCGCGCTTACGCTGACTCATTACTCGAGCAGCTTCTCTTCCGACAAGGAAACCTGAGAAACAAGCCATTTCCCATATCTTGTAGAACTTACGTGCACTTGTATCGAGAATACTCATAGGCACATTCGCCCCAACATTAAATACAACCACTCCGATTTCGCCGATGTTGTTCTCAATATTTTCGAATAGCTCCTGAACTGCATCTTCGCTGCGTGCATCCACACCAAAACCACGTGCTTCATAGCCTTCATCATTAAGTGCTTTGGCTGCCTCTTTGACTAGCTCTTCACTGCGACGAACCATGCATACACTCAAACCCGTCAGGGCAAACTCTCTAGCGATCGCACTGCCAATAGCATCTCCAGCACCAACGATAAGTGCTACTTTTTTATCGCTCATGTATTAAGCAACCTTTGTAAGGCTTACATTTTGTAAGCTGTTGAATTTAATAGAATTCAATATTGTAAGGAATTCTTGGTTTTTTCTAAGCATTATTGAACTCAAATATGGGCTCTAAAGGATCAACATTATAAGCTGCAAGAAGAGAATTAACTGCACTAAATCGAGACTCAGCGCTAGCAAAATTCATGAAAAGTAAGTCATGCTTTCATCGCTTAAAACTTCAGCTGCTAGACAAAAGCCGACATAAAGCTAAGCCAAATTTCTGATGTTAATTACGCAGATTTCTTGGGGGAACGGACGAACTGAACAACATTATTCGAAACTAGTTACGCCTTCTTTTTTACTAAACTCTCAGGAAAGGCATTAGTTTATCTGCGTTGTAAAAGTCCATTAGATGGTGTTATCAAGGGGAAAATTTAAGAAGTTCTTTGGGTGTAAATGAATTAGCGTCAGCCGCCTGCCAATACATAGACCATTCGTCAGCTTGTTCTTCTTCGTTAATGAGAGCTCCCTCCGTGAGCGGCGGAAATGTTAGACCGCCCTCAAAACTCAGCCCATTTGCGTTTCTGCGTCTTATCATAAAGGGCTGCAATTGGTCTGGGTTTTCCAAACCCATCGCGCCAACCAGCTCTAAAAAGCTATCTACGGTTGCCTTTTGAAAGTTCTTAATACGCTCTGATTTGCTCTCGACATTAAGCGCCTTGGAACGCACCGGGTCTTGTGTTGCGATACCTGTAGGGCAATAATTGGTATTGCAGGACTGCGACTGGATACAACCCAGAGCAAACATCATGGTACGAGCTGCCGAAACAATATCTGCCCCAAAAGCGACTTTTGTTAAAAGATCAAATCCAGAAGCGGTTTTACCAGAACTAATGATGCGTATCTCATTCCTCAGGCCACAACCAAGCAATGCATTATGAGCAATGTAGGTGGCTTCCAAGCATCCCATACCCAATCGATTGGAAAATTCAACAGGAGCAGCCCCCGTTCCACCTTCCGCCCCATCCACCGAGATAAAATCAGGCGAAATACCCGTTTTCAACATCGCTTTGCAGATGGCCAGAAACTCTGCTGGGTTGCCCATACAGAATTTGAAACCCACGGGCTTTCCGCCTGATAGTTCCCTCAATCGTTTCACAAAATTCAACAAGTCTAAAGGGGTGCGGCATAGCGAATTAACTGGAGGAGAAATACAATCCCGATCCTTGGGGATACCTCTGATACGTGAAATCTCATCACTGATCTTTGCCGCCGGCAGCACTCCACCATGGGCTGGTTTCGCGCCTTGTGATAGCTTTATCTCTATCATTTTGATGGCGCCTTGGTTCGCTAATTCACTAAACGCGCGATCGGAAAAATTACCATGGATATCTCTACAACCAAAAAATGCCGTACCCAATTGCCAAACCAGATTGCCTCCATGTTTTAGGTGAAATGGGCTGACTCCGCCCTCGCCGGTATTGTGGAAGAAATCACCTTTAGCTGCGCCTTTGTTCAATGCCTCAATAGCGTTTTGGCTCAGCGCACCATAACTCATCGCTGAAACATTTAGGCGTGAACAGGAATAGGGTTTTCTGCACTCTTTCCCCCCGACCATAACTCTAATATGTTCTGGGTGAACTTCTTTTGGGGCTAGCGAATGCCAGGCACATAGATAGTTTTGCTGGAAGATATCTCGTTCTGTACCGAAGGCCTTCGTATCAATTTCACCCTTTGCTCTTTGATATACAAGTGACCGCTGCTCTCGATTAAATGGCAGCTCTTCCGTATTATTTGCAATAAAGTATTGATGAATTTCAACTCGGTAAGACTCAAGAAAATAGCGGATATGTGCGACGACGGGGTACAGCCTGTTTAAAGTATGCGCACTGTAGTTTAAATCGTAAAACCCGACCACAGAGTAGCTGATAGTCAGTACCAACATAACCGTGAAAAATGTTTGACCGGTCACCATCCAAAGTGACAAAAATAGCAGGTTTCCGAATACAGAAACCAAATAAAAAACTTGTTGCATTGCAGTCATCACATACTCCACTCATTTGCTATATCATTGCAATTTTAAGGCGTACTAAATTAATTGGCATCGTAAATCTGAAACACATTTAACCCTCCGATGTTTGATCAGGCGGAAGAGATTATATGTACGCCTTGAGTCCTTCATGGCGGCCCTGGTGTTCCGATCTCTTCAGAATGACAGACACAAACAAGACCTGGCGTAACTGTCTGCAAATGGCTATCTGAGATGCCGAAGGTTCTTTTATCCGAAGTGAAAGGGTGATACAAACCTTTAGCAGAAATCAGTTGCAAAGCTCCGTTGGCATCATAGAGTTGGACATTTCTCATTCGTTTTTGAACTAAGCTATCGACACTTAGTGTTCACCGCCTGCTAGGCCGATACCAGCCAGTATTGAACCCAATACTTTCATTCTAAGCCCTGCAGCTTTAACAACTCCGGTAGCGGCGACAATGTGCCCGAAAACCCCTTCCAAGTTATTGGTATAGGTCTGTACGATACAACCCGAACCATCCAGCAATAAGGCTTCATGCTCATTGTGAATAAGTTCCAGCATGGCATGAATTGTTCCGCGCTGTGATGCATTTTGTAGATCTTTTAAGTCATCACTGGGGGTCACTTGACCCGTCGCAACAGCGGGCTGCAGTAAAACGATCCGTGCAGGAAGTATTGCATTTCTATAAGATAGGCTCGCATTAGTGTCACAAGCGATTTCTGCTGGCATTCCCTCATAAAGGGTCGTTTTCGAAACCTGAGAAAATCCTGCAGAAACACGTACTGATGTGTTTTCAGGTCGATCGGGAATGATGACCATTGATGGTCTCAATACAAGTGTAGTCGTTGGGCTGCCAACGCTGAGTGCCAGCTGGGTTACGGTTCCATTTGTGAACGATCGAACCTCTGTAAAATCCAAGGCTGTTCTCGCTTTTTCAATCGCGGCTTCGGATGCTGCCAGTCTTGCGGGGATACCCTCGGTTAGTTCAACATCAGTAAGATCAAGCTGAGCTTTCGCTGCATCCAGATCCGCCTCTCCCACCTGAACTTGAGACCGAGCCTCAATCACATTATTTGTTGTACCATAACCTAGTTTCAGTATGCTTTTTGCATCGCGTAGTTCATCTCGCAGACTTACCAATCGAGCCTGAATCTCGCGAACACTGGCTTCAGCTATAAGTTTGTTATCTTCTGCTTTGGCTTGCTCAGCTTCAATGACCGCCAATTGAGCCTCTGCCTCAGACAATGCGGCGAGCTGCGCACTATTTTCAATACGAAACAAAAGATCTCCGGTATTTACTCGCTGGCCATTTTTTACATAAATGTCTGTCACTGGTCCTGAAGTTTGAGCAACGACCGAAACCGTCCTAAAAGGCACCACGCCTGCATACGTTTTTGGGTGAAAATAAAAAATAACTACAAAAACAGTAAAAGCCATTATCGCCCACAAAAAAACAGCTGTTTTCATATTCCAAACCGTCATTGACTCCCCGCGCCGGCGCAGCTGGAAATAACGTATGACCGCAGGAAACGACGTAAATAAAAGTTCAAACATCGCGCACCTTGTCAGCACCTTTAACCATATCAACTTCGTTACACTCATGTTGTCCAGTATGACCTTGCTCCATCCCGGAGTGTGGGGCTGGTAGTCTATCTGACGATGATTTATGTAGGTGGAAACGTGACCAGTCCGCCATCAATGCTATAAGAATTGCACTGAGAGGGAGGAAAGCATGAAAGTGATCAACGGGAAATATCTCATATACTAAAGCGATAGCGAGTAAGGTAGGAATTGTTCGAGCTAGCGGTGTATTTGATGACTTTCGTTCCGCCCAGCGGTCAAATGCCGCGTAAAGATAGACAACACCATACAAACCTACCAAAAGCAGAATGATAACGATCACTGCCAGATAGTCCGTATGCCCGGGATCAATAAACCAATGAGGCTGCGCATGCCCGACCCCCTCTTTTTCTGAAATCAATCATCTCTCCTTAGGAAAATATAGTCATTTATGATTCTGTGTTTTTTCTTGATGCTCGCTCTTTAACTATGGTTGAGCCCTGTTGCGAAACGCGATTTAATGTTACGTCAGAAACGCACTATATTGCTACCGATCCTCAGCAAGACACTTGTTCATATAATTTAATGGCATGTTATCGTGAGTCACGCTTCGAACTGGACCTACACGGGGTATAGAAACTGTATCAAGTTTTTTGCGAAATTTTCACGTTTCTTCTCGCGTTTGCAAACTAGAGCCTAGCTGTTTCTCGTTATTAACCGAATGTTATGAAAGACCAGTAGCGCAATCGTTGCTTTATTAAAGTTACTTAGAATAGTTTTATTTATTGAAAGCTGAGGGCATGCTCATTGGAACTAATATTTAGTTACTGGATATTTTAAAAGTCTCTTTTGAGCAAGGACTATCCAAAACTTATTATCAGTTCAGGAGTATAACTTATTCGTTGCAACGAAGGTGTTGTCAGACTAGCAATTAGTGCTTTGCATTTGAATAAGAATTTAAATGTCATTTAGCAGAGCGATTAATAATGTCTTCTTTCATCTTGAATTGAACAAAGGAAACTACAAGTGCGAAAGGGCCGTTAAGTTCGGGCCATAGACGTCGTACACCCCTTATCTGAACTTTTACTTCTGGCCATGAGGAAATCAAAACAAAGCCTACAATTTCATCGGCTTTGTTGTATCTTCGTACTAAACCCAAGTTATGATAGCTCCGAACCCAAGGTCTCCTTTCTTCTTGAAGTAGGCATCGAGAATGGTTCAGTGCCAAGATCTGCAATTGTCTAACGGCGGAAGCAACCGCCGCTCAAATCTCGACGTCTGCAATCCTCTTTTAGCCAACGTACAGCACCAACTCATATAATATTGTTTTTGTTATTCTTTCTAAGTAAGGATTTTATAACTGAAGAACATATATTTATCCTTACCTAGTCAGTAAATACTAAAATATTGCACTGAAAGGTAAGTAAACTTCATTCATTAGGAATAAAAAAGCTTATTTTTCTTATCTAAAAATAAGCTTAACTTATCTTCCAACTAATGAAAGTCTCTCGATGAAACACGAAGCTGACTAAGATGCTGCGTCATGTCAGTCAATTTACCTGCAATAACATGCACAACATCCCCTTCTCGCTCGAGAATCCCTTTAATTTTGAGCACCTTCGCCATCAAAAAAGGCTGCTTTTGCGCTCTGGCGGTGCCAGCCCAAACAACAACATTTATATTCCCGGTATCATCCTCTAGGGTCATAAATGTAACCCCTGAAGCGGTACCTGGTGATTGCCTGCCAGTCACCAAGCCAACGACATCCACAAAACTTTTATGCTCAACACGGCTAAGCTGATTCGATCGCACAAAGTTTCCCAGTAGGTTCGCTTTTTCCATTAAGGTTATCGGATGATGATCGAGAGATAAGCCTAATGAGGCATAGTCTTCCGTGAGATTTTCAATATCCTTTGGCTTAAACCTGAAATCACCTATCGGCTCCTCTGCAACGGTGCTCGACATAAATGGCAATGAACTTTCAGGGTTCATTAATTGCCAACGTGTTTCATAACGATTATCCGATAAACATCTAAACGCATCTGCAGAAGCCAAAGACTCTAAATCTCTTCGAGATAGACCGATCGCTTTCACTTCGCTCACAGATTTAAAACCTAAGGGCGGTCGCTCACGAACAAGTAAGTTTTGCCCTTCGACGCTTAACCCTTTTACTAAACGAAAGCCCAAGCGAATAACTTTCGCGTTTTCACCTTGTAGATCATGATCAATCATCGATCGATTAATGCATACAGGCTGTATAGAAACATGATGACGTTGCGCGTCTTGTACCAATTGCGAAGCACTGTAAAAGCCCATGGGCAAACTATTTAGCAGTGCGGTATAAAACGCCTCAGGATAATAGTATTTCAGCCATGCAGATGCGTAGGCCAGCACCGCAAACGAGGCAGAATGACTCTCAGGAAAACCGTATTCACCAAAACCACAAATTTGCTCAAAAATTTTCTCAGCAAAGCTCAACTCGTAGCCACGCTCTAACATTCCTTTTATCAGCTTATTCTTGAACTGAAATAACTCCCCAGTCTTCTTCCAAGCTGCCATCGCGCGACGCAATTGATCAGCCTCACCACCAGTGAAACCTGCTGCGACCATGGCAAGCTTGATGACCTGCTCCTGAAATATCGGCACTCCCAGTGTGCGCGCCAATACTTCTTTCACAGCATCGGAGGGATATTCAATAGGCTCTTCGCCGTTTCTACGCTTTAAAAAAGGGTGCACCATATCGCCCTGTATCGGCCCCGGACGAACAATTGCAATTTGAATCACCAAGTCGTAATAGGTTTTAGGCTTTAAGCGCGGCAACATACTCATTTGTGCACGAGACTCTATTTGAAACACACCAACCGTATCTGCATTTTGGATCATGGCATAAACATTTGGATCGTCTTGCATGCGTGTTAAATCTGCCAAACTCAAACGACGACCATAGTAATGGTGTATCAAGTCAAATGACTTTCTAATCGCTGTTAGCATGCCTAACGCAAGCACATCGACCTTCAGCAAGCCTAAACTTTCTAAATCGTCTTTGTCCCATTGAATCACTGTACGTTCTGCCATACTGGCATTTTCAACTGGAACCAATTCATATAAGGGGCCAGAGGAAATGACAAAGCCACCAACGTGCTGTGATAAATGACGAGGAAAACCAACAATATCATTGACCAGCTGAATGAATTGTTTTCCCTTTAAAGAGTCGGGCTGTAGGCCTAGTTCAATAATTTGCGCCTGCCAGCCCAAAGAGCGATCACGCCGATTGACATTTTTAATAAAAAAATCCAACTGTGTTTCAGCGATGCCTAGCGCTTTCCCAACATCTCGAACGGCGCTTTTGAATCTATAACTAATCACTGTTGCGGCTAGTGCAGCGCGCTCTCGACCATATTTTTGATAAATATATTGAATGATTTCTTCACGCCGTTCGTGCTCAAAATCAACATCGATATCTGGTGGTTCATCCCGCTCTTTACTAATGAATCGTTCAAACAGTACAGATATTTGGCTTGGATCAACCGAGGTAATCTCAAGGCAATAACACACAACCGAATTCGCGGATGAACCACGCCCTTGATACAAAATCCCTTGTCGCTTAGCGAACATCACCACGTCATGAATCGTTAGAAAAAAGAACGGATAATTCAGCTCTTCTATCAACTTAAGCTCTTTGTCGATAATCGCCTGAATCTCGTCACTAATGCCCTCAGGAAATCGAAATGCGATACCTTTATCGACGAGTTTTCGCAGATAAGACATTGGCGTCTCATTTTTAGGAACTAACTCGTGTGGATACTCATAACGCAGCTCCGCCATATCAAACACACAATGCTGAGCAATCAGCACGCTTTCATATAGCAGAGCTTCATCAAAAATGGCATTGAGTTTTTTCTTAGAGCGCAAAGAACGCTCCGTATTTTTTAACAACAAATGCCCTGACTCTTGCAGGCTTATGCCATGACAAATCGCTGTGAGAGTGTGCTGTAAAGGCAAGCGCGTAGCAGAATGCATGAGCACTCCTCCGCACGCTGTAATCGGAATATGGAAGTGTTCAGCGAGTGCACGACAGTGCTGTGTATAATCTTTATCGTTGTGCTGCAAATGACGCTGAACACCCACCCAGAGACGCTCAGGATAATATTTCTTTAACCATGCTCCCCAATGTGCGTCATGATCATTTCCCTTCGGCAGCCAAATCGCAAAGCAGTGTTTGATAGACATCAAATCCCACTCAGATAATTCATAGCTTCCTTTATGTGCACGTCGTCTAGCATTAGTAATCAAACGACATAGCTCTGCATATGCCAAACGATTCGGACATAACAAAACAAGACTCAAGCTATCATCTAATCGCAACAAACTGCCCACAATTAATTGCACATTTAATTTATGTTGTTTGATGGCAGTAAACGCGCGTACAACACCAGCAACCGAGCACTCATCAGTGATAGCGATCGCGTCATAATTCAAAAAATTCGCTTGCATCACGAGCTCTTCAGGATGTGATGCACCCTCAAGAAAAGAAAAATTGCTCTGGCAAAACAGCTCCGCATATCGTCCGTACATCAGCTAAACATCCCATGCAAAAACCACTGCTGTTTAGGCGTTCGATATACCCATAACCAACGTCCGTTCTCAGCTCGCGCAATAAAGTAATCTCGAATCATTGCCTGACCATCCCACCACCCAGTAGACAAACGCTCAGGCCCTTTAATGATGGCGACCTTTTCACGCAAAGGTTTCGGGCGTGGCAGAAGAATACTTGGTCGTAACAAGCTTTGATCAGGCTGAACCGTCGACGGTGCTTTTTCCAATGGTGTGCACAATGCAGAGCTAAGATGCGGCCGTGGGTCCTCCGTCACCTGTATGCCTTTCACAGACTCATTACCTAGTTTAGCTTGCAGCACAGACAAAAGCTCTAAAGGCGATAAAGCCCCCTGCTTACCATCAAATAAATCACTGACCTCGCCTTGCTTAGCCGCCACACGAACAGCACTCAAACTAATACGTATCACTGGAGAAGCCACTTTCATGGACTCAAGTTTCAATACGAATAAACTCAACCAAGCCTTACTTTGGTATTCACCGGCAGCAGAAGTCACTAACACTGTAGAAGTATTGCCATCGCGCAAGTACAGCTCTAGTTGCAGCTCATGCGCATATTGATCACGCATTATTAAGAAGCTTTCGAGCAATGCGAGTAGCTTGAGTAAAGGCTTTTCCAAGAGTTTCAGATTGATAATTTCAAATAACAAATCGAACCTTCGCTGAAACTGCTTAGGTGGATGGTAAAAATCGATCACATGATGAAACAGCCCAGTTAGTCGCCCCACATAATTCACCAAATCAGACCCAAAACGTTTAGCAATATCAGGCAAAGGAATACGTAGCAGATCCGCAATGCTATGAACACCTACCCGATTTAAGGTTGTAATATGTTTTGAGCTCAACTCGGTTTCTGACAAATCACACTGCTTTACTGCCTGAAATAAAGCACGCTCAGACTGAGAAATTTGATTAAAGCTTTTCCCGGCTAACATGCGTGCCGCAAAAGGGGAAAACCCTGAAGCAAAGGAATACTCAAACGGTAAATGTTTGAGCTGATCAACCAAAGCTTGCCAGTAGTTAGCTAGACCATCGTAAAGCGTTAACATGTTACTCGCTTGCAACAGAATGCCATTCGGAGGCACCAAGCTAATATTAGCCGTCACCATATACAGCCAATGCGCAATCTCTTTAAGCTTTTCCGATTCAAGTGCCGAATCATATTCAATGACATACAGCCCTTCACACATAGACGCAGCTGTCGCGAGCCCCATTCCTAAACAGACGCCATTCTCTGAGGCACGTTGGTTCATCTGAATGATTTCGTTTTTACGTCCCTCCACCACAATCATGCCTTGCGATGTATTAAGTGCATCACCATTCGGTGAAGACTGGAGCGCGTTAAGCTGTAAGGCCGGAAAATGAAGATATATCCACAGAGACATACAACACCTTTTACAAGCCTTGGCGATGTTGCGTTTGCGGAAAACGGATGACGTTAGAAGCAGGCTTTTGTTGTGTCAGAGAAAACGTAGGCCAATATTGAGACATATCTAAGGTAAACGCAGGTAAGTCCCAAGCTCCCTTACGTTTATTGATTCTTACGTTTAAACCTTGCGGGCTTGCAGTCAAACACATGCTTAATGACACCGGTAGCGACAGACCACTTTGCGCCTTCGTCTGCATTAAAAACTGCAAACTCTTTCCTTCTTCACACGCCAGCTGTAAACGCTTTATTTGATGCACTTCAAATTGGTTTTGCCATAACAACACAGCATCACAAGCACCACTCTTTAAGCATTGTTCTGCGGCCCAAAGTGCATCATTTTTTTGCTTAGGTTGGATCAATAAGATCTTACTCACATCAAAATTTTGATGATGAAAAAACTCAGCGCATAACACGCCAGGGGGATTGATAAAAACCAATAAACGCGTGTCATTATTCTTGCTCTGCTCCTTTAATATCCTTGATGAAAGAAACCTTAATTCACCAATGCCTACCTGACTTTCAATACTCACGACCCCTGTTTCAGGAAACCCGCCTGCTAATTTCTCATCAAAAACGGCATAGCCAGACGAAGCCAATACGGGGCTTGATGGTTGCTCACGCCCTTGCCATAGCAATCGTTTTTGCTGCAAAACATCGACTAAATTAATTAAATCACTCATTACTAAGAACCTGTATATACATACAGTATATAGTTTAAATTTAATTACTGGCAAGCCCAAAAATGTTACAGATTTTGTTTTGATGAGAGATTGTTATTGAGGAAGCTATGCCCCGTTCAAAAATACGCAGACATAAAAAAACCCGCTCAATGAGCGGGTTTTATCGTTTACCACAAGGCTTAACGTAGAGTTCCAGAGAAACGATATAAGGCTGAATTTTTCTCTTCTTCTGTTTGACGCCAGCCATACCGCTTTGGCGGCTCAAGCTCGATCACACGTGTTCCCCAGAACAACCAGTCATACAGCGACAAAACGTTTTGCAAATTCTTACCAGAGTTACGCCCGCGTGCATGGTGGTGGTGATGCTGATTCGGAAAAGTAAATACATGTGCTAATGCGTAAGCAATTTTGCGTACGATAGGATTCTTATGATTCAAGAAATACAGATCATATTGCCAGTTTGTATGAACATGTAGCGTCCAAACGCCTTTAAAGATCATGCCGTACACAAACACTTCTGTTAACCCTAAATACAAGGCAATAAAACTAAACCAAATGTTTGGCATGACGAACCAGTATGTCCAACCTTCAACAAAGTTTTGCCCGACAGTTAAACGAGCTTTCTCATCGTCATTGCCGATCAAGTGATGTGGACGGTGTGCGGTACGAAACAGCTTATGCAGGAACTGCATTGGTCGAGTTTTAGGTGTTCGACTATGCGCAAACCAATGGCCCAGACCATGAAAAAACTCTTCTAGCATGATGAATGCTAGCAATGTTGGCCAAAAATATTGTTCATCTAAAAAGGATAACGATCCCGCTAAAGGCGCCATCCAAAACCCTGCCAGACCAAATACCATTAACATGACTAATGGACGTTGTATCAAGGCAATAGCCCCCGCGCAAATAGCAATCATCTTATAATCAGTTTTACTCAGAATTCCTTTTTTATAGTTGCCCGTTGCCCACTCATAAATAATGAACAACACTAAAAAAATGCTCGTTACTATCGTTTCCATAAGTCTTTCCTACGCTTATTTCCTGCATTGATCCCATAATCAGGATCGAATGAACTGTCACCAATTAAACATAATGATAAGCAAGGCCTTGTTATTGATCTAATGGATTTATAATATTTAGGTTATATGAAATATAGATAATCAAGATTCAAGGTGCACAAGATATGCAACGTCATTTACGTGGGATAGATCTAAACCTATTAGTAGTATTAGATGTATTAGCAGAAGACCCTCACATCACTAACGCAGCGCAAAAGCTGCATATGAGCCAACCGGCTGTTAGTAATGCATTAACACGCTTACGTGGAATTTTTAATGATGATCTTTACGTCAAAACACGCGGCGGCATGCGTCCCACACCGAAAGCATTAGAACTAAAACAACCGATACGTGATGCCTTATTTGCTATTCAGCAGCAAGTTCAACCTGAAGCAGAATTCGACCCCAAAACAGCTTCTAACACCTTCGCCATAGCAGCCAATGAATACGCAGAATCCATCGTATTCCCGGCTTTCTTTCAGTATCTAGAACAAGTTGCACCAAATATCTGTTTTGACCTTCACCCTGAAGCCGACTCAATCGCAAGCCTAACGGAACGTATTCGCTTAAAAGAGCTAGATATTGCGATCGATTACATACAGCCCAAAAGCAAAGAACTCATTTGTGAACATGTATTTGAAGAAGATCTTGTCGTGATGGCACGCAAGGGAAACCCGTACATTACGGATGAAATCATGACAGCCGAGATATATCGATCTACACCACATGTCGCATTACATCCGCGTAGTGATAAAGGCAGCCCAACCGAAATTATTCTTGGCAAAAAACAGATACAACGAGATATCAAAATACGCGCGAGCTCATTGATGAGCCTGCCAGCTATCGCGGCACGCACTAACTGCTTATGTACAGTGCCACGAAGAGTTGCCGCAAATGCACAACAAACGCTTCCACTCGAAACTTATGAGCTCCCCTTCGAGACCAATAAAATCAAAGCATATATGATCTATCACCGAGACAAACGCAATAATCAGGCACATTCTTGGCTTCGCGGTCAGATCAATATGCTCTTAGATAAACTTAGACAATCAGGGTCATGAGAGCGGCCATAATACGTCGAAACCAATGCAGTTTTTGTTCAACTAAATGCAAGCCAAATCAATATTCCCACGGATAAAAACTTGGCATATCCGTAGAGCATTTCTGTTTATATTCAGCAGGCCGCTTTTCTAAGAAAGCACTAACGCCCTCTTTACCGTCAGCAATACTTTGGTAAAACATCCCTAGAGAATCAATTTTATGTGCTTCTAAAGGATGTCCTTTTGCCGAATTTCGATACAGCATCTGGCGAGTAAGCGCTAGCGCAACAGGACTATGCTTAGCAATTCGACGAGCTAGAGCATAAGCCTCATTAAGCAACTCTTCAGCTGGCAATACATTCGTCACAAATCCAATATCTTTTGCCTCAGCACCATCAATAATGTCACCGGTAAAGCAAAGTTCTAATGATTTTGGTAAACCGACAATACGGGGCAAGAACCAAGAGGAGCATGCTTCAGGAACGATGCCTATCTTGTTAAACACAAATCCAATCCGCGCTTTTTCGGACGCGAGACGAATGTCCATTGCGCAAGTCATTGTGGCACCAATACCAACCGCGGCACCGTTAATTGCAGCAATAATCGGCTTACGACATTTATAAATTTCGAGCGTTAACTTGCCACCCTCATCACGAATACCGTCATGAATCTCAGGGGCATCAAGACGGTCATTCATATCATCTAAAGTAGGTTGTATCGCTTCATTAAGACCGAATACATTACCGTCCGCCGATAAATCCATACCTGCGCAAAAAGCTTTGCCAGCCCCCGTCACAACGACCACCTTCACTGAATCATCCCCATCAGCCTGAATAAATGCTTCGCGAAGCTCACCACTCATCTCAACGGTAAATGAATTCATTTGCTCTGGACGATTTAGAGTAATCGTTAAAATGCCGTCAGCATCTATGACATAACTGATTGTTTTATACATGCGCGTTGCTCCTATTATTTTTTCAGATCAATACTTTATAACGAACGACTTGTTGTAGGATATGGAGGATACGCACCAAGACAATCAATAGACGACGAGCTTCCCGCAAAACAAACATAGCAAACGACCGGAGAGCCAATTTGAACAGCTTTACTTTTTCCACTAGCCAGCACATTAGGTGTGGTAACGGCCTAACAGACAACCTAGGTGAACTCTGTGTCGAGCATGGCTATAACCATGTAATGATCGTTACAGATTTCGACATCAAACGACTTGGTTTGCTCGATAAAGCTATAGCGAGTTTTGAACAAAACAAGATCTCTTACACCCTTTTCAGCGAAGTAGAACCAGACCCCGCAGAAGAAGTCGTACTAAGAGCCATAGAACAGGCTAAAAAACTATCCGTTGATGTCATTATTGGCTTTGGGGGCGGGAGCTCCATGGACGTTGCAAAGCTCATCGCATTATTAGCACATCCTCAATGTACACAAAGCCTTGACGATATTTACGGCGTTGGAAATGCCAAAGGAATACGACTTCCACTAATCCAAATTCCTACAACTGCAGGCACGGGCTCTGAAGTCACGCCGGTTGCCATCGTTACAACAGGCGATACAACGAAAATGGGCGCGGTATCGCCTATTTTCTTACCCGACCTAGCCTTGCTTGATGCCAATCTAACAATCGGTTTACCCCCTCACGTGACTGCCGCAACGGGGGTCGATGCCATGGTACATGCAATCGAAGCGTACACCAGCGTTCATAAAAAGAACCCTATCTCAGATATGCTAGCCCGCGAAGCACTTAGCCTGCTGACTGCTAATATTTTTACTGCAACGCATCATGGCCATGTACTAGAAGCGCGCGAAAAAATGTTACTTGGGGCGCTCTATGCAGGACAAGCATTTGCTAACTCGCCCGTCGCAGCGGTACATGCACTCGCATACCCATTGGGTGGACATTTTCATATTCCACACGGATTAAGTAATTCCTTAGTGTTGCCGTACGTGCTGCGCTTCAACGTCGACTCAGCAGCAGAGCAATACGCGCAACTCGCTCCGGTCATGTTTCCTGATCAAAGTTTTACGGGGACGAACCAAGATATTTGCGAGCAATGGATTGATCAAATTGAGAACTTAATTAAAGATCTGGGACTACCATCGACATTGCGCGAGATGAATATTGAAGAATCTTTCTTACCTACGTTAGCCAAAGACGCGATGCTACAAACCCGATTACTCGTCAATAATCCGCGAGACGTAAGCTATGAAGATGCTTTAACCATCTATCACGCAGCATTTTAATTATTAAGGACGTCATACCAGTGGCAAATAAAGAAACAGAAGTTAGGCAGAACTATAAATCCTTTCACCCGATCACTACGCGCTGGCGCGACAATGATCTTTATGGCCACGTGAATAACGTGGTGTACTACAGCTATTTCGATAGTGCCGCAAATGCATATCTTATCGAGGAAGGCGGTCTAGATATTCACAATGGATCAACGATCGCCTATGTCGTTAACTCGCACTGTAACTACCACAGTGCGATCGCATATCCAGAAAAGATTGAAGCTGGCTTACGTGTCGACAAGCTAGGCACCAGCTCCGTAACTTATGGAATTGCTATTTTCCGCGAAAAAGAAAATCAAGCAGCCGCAAATGGCCAATTCATCCACGTCTTTGTCGATAGAGAAAGCGGCAAGCCTGTCCCGATCCAAGACAAAATACGCACTGCGCTAGAGGCTATTCTAGTAACTCGAATGGCAAAGTTCGTCTAAGCAAACTCAACTTCATGAAAGTGAGGGTTTTCATCCAGAGCCCTCATGCGTTTCACAGTGTCTAAAATTACAAGGTTTTCTTGCGTTTCCATACGCAACTTCACGCATTCATTTCGGTGCTGATCATAAGCGGTATCGACCACAACGCCCTCCACCACTTCTGCATCCTTGAGAAACAACTGAACGCGTAATTTATAAGTACAAGCAATTTCAATGTAATCGTATTGTTGGCAGGAAATCATTGAGACTCTCCATAAACTACTATCAACTTGATTTTATCCATTCTCAGCCAATCGCTGAAAGAACACCCCGGTAAATGCATCAGCAGGAAAAAAGGTTTCAACCTTAATCTCTTCAGCGGTGATATCTTGTGCAGTACCAAAAGATGAGATCATGCTAAAGGTTTTAAGCGTCACGTCACCAACGGTCATGTGCATTGGTAAAATCGGAGCAATCGGAGTGGGATTTCCGAGCAGCCCTATTTTATCTTCGTAATGAAAATCGGCAGCAATTTCCTTATGCAAGGCTGCTAGATAGTCATTCTCTGGATCTGCACTCAACTCACGTTGTAATCGCTGCATCATGTGCATTGCCATCTCATCCCAATTCGAGATAAACGGACGCATTCCATGCTCTGAGAAGGTCATGCGATACACATTTTTATCACCGCTCGGATCGACCTTTTGCCATACATCTTCGACCTCTCCCAACAAGCCAACTAAACGCAGAGACGCGTCATTAGCCATCAGCAGATTCCAGTTTCTGTCTGCAACAATTGCGGGGTAAGGTTCATGATGCTTCAGGTTCATTGGTAAGGCATCTTGCACCATACTCATCTCATCATTTTTAAAAAACATGCGGGTTCATTGAGCATTCAGATTACCACGACTGAATGGCCATCTAACAATTACCTCTGAGGTAATTGTTTATATTCTTTACCTAGCCAACACTGATTATGCGTTTTCAAACCTTCAACACGAGGAAGCCATTATGAGTGAAACCACTAACCCAAGCGCGACAGCGGTAGTCAAACAACAGCGTTCATCAATTCGTAAGCCATTTCTCTGGATAACACTGACGAGCTTTTCTGTGTTTAGCATCTGGGTCATGCTCCAAGTAGGTTACTTCGGTGTATGGGAAGCGGGCTTTGTATCAAGCGGAAGCCTGCAAATATTGCTCGATTTGGTGATTGGCTGTTTCTTGATATGTAGCTGGATGATTAGTGACGCAAAAGCCCGGGGTATCAATCCTATGCCTTGGGTCATCGCGGTTTGTACGACCGGCACGATAGCAGCACTGGCTTACTTACTCGCCCCAGAATATCAGTTAGATCAGTCTGAAGCGGTGACACAGTCTTCATAGCTAGTGCCGTGGAATAGGAGAAATCAGATGAACGCCATCACTATTCTTTTGGTACTCGTAGGGCTCATTAATCTTGCTCCAATATTAGGTTTATTGGGTGCTGCAAAGCTCAATGATGCCTATGCAATCAAGCTTGTATCAAACGATCTAATACTTCTTATGCGACATCGGGCTTTACTGTTCGGGATACTAGGTGGCTTCATCTTATACGCTGCTTTCGAACCAAAATATCAGAGTGCAGCGATGTTGATGGCATTAATCAGCATGGCTGGTTTTTTGGTACTTATGCTGGGTGGAGGTGAATATAACGCAGCCTTAAAGAAAGTCATGTTGATTGATATCGTTGGGATCGTGTTGCTTGGTATCGCGGCGATCTTAAAGTTCAAACCAGCGTAATCAGCTATTTCACCATATTTCGAGCCGTTGCAAACCGTTACATACGCTGTTTCTTTTTTGACTACGCTTAGGGCGTCACACAAAGAGGAACGCCTATGAAGCGTCAACTTATCAGCCTTGTTGGCTTACTTGCTTTGAGTTTCAACTCTGTCGGAGAAGAAGACTTTAGTGTCAATATTACAGTGAGCGGCGCATCGCCTAATCAAGGCTCCGCAATACTCTCATTGTTTGATTCAAGTTCTGATCATTTGAGAAAACCTCTCATGTCCTTGCGACAAGAGGTCGATGAAAACGGCAAGGTACAGTTTCAATTGTCAGGCATGGAAAACCACTTCTATTCGGTTAGTGTTTTCTACGACAAAGACGGCAATGGGCAACTTAGCACCGGCTTTGCCGGCGTACCGATCGAACCCATTGGCTTCTCGAATAACGCGAAAGGACAATCTGGCCCTCCCTCCTTTAACCAAGCTAAATTCAATCCAGTATTATCAAGGGACCTAGAAATAAAACTTAGCAGTGTGCTTTCTGAGACCTAACAACTATTCAAAGAAATTCTTATCAAAAAGACAGTTAATTATTAACTGTCTTTTTGATTAATGTGTTCCATCCTAACTATCGTTGCCACTTTTTGGTACCTAAATTGGAGAGTCCAATGCAAATTGAGTACTAAGCGTTTGTATCGCCAAGCAATCAGAACGAGTAGCAAAAACGGTTATAGAAGCTATTAAGTCTAGGAGATTAACGGGTAAGGAATAGGCGGCTTATGTTACGCCGCGTAAGATTGCCCACCAGCGACCAAAACGTAACAAACTAGCGAGCGTACCAGCGACATAGGTCCATGCAGCCGCTCTAAGCACTTCTCGAACCGCCTCAACTTGATCATCGGTAATATACTCACCGTCAATTAGAATCGGCAAAGCTTTATTAAAGCTAGCGTCAAACTCTAGAGGCAACACTAATAACTGAATGAAAACAGAAGAGAGCATCGCGATGACGCCAACGGCCGCTATCAACAAGCCACTTTGAGGCACCTTCAACACCGCAGCGACGGCAGGTGCCGCCATCAAAATAAATATAGCAACGCGCTCAACTGTTATTGCCGCAGGGGTTAAGCGCTTTCGTAGTCGAGCAATCGGTTCATTTCGGTGAAACTGAATGGCGTGCCCTACTTCGTGCGCAGCGACTGCAATCGCGGACAATGACTTCCCTTGAAAGTGCGGTGCAGTAAGGCGAACCATCTTGTCGTTATCATCGTAGTGATCACCGAGTTCAGTTTGCTCAACTTTTACGTCACCCAATCCAAAACGCTTAATAAGGTGATCAGCCAACTCTCCACCAGTACCAGGCATAGTTGGAATGTTTTTACCATGCTTCGCCAATACGCGCTTCACCCAAAGACTAGGACCTAGCACGATCGCAACCACAATCAGAATTAAGACTACATACATACAACAAGTTCGTATTAATCAATACACACTGTATACAGAGCTTAACAGCGAGTGGATTAAAAGGTAATGGCTACCGAAACATTGATGAATACAACGCGAACATCCCGGGCGAGGCATTGAGCAATGCTCAAAGTTATGTCAAACCACGCACAGCCTTAAAAAACAAAACGCCCGATGAAATTCATCAGGCGTTTTAAGAGAAATAAGTGTCGACTTATTTCAGGACAAGACAGTTACGTTAAAGCAGCTTAGATAGACGCTCAGAAATCATGGCTTCGGCATCCGCCATAATTCCTGAGATAAGCTCTTCACAGGTCGGAATATCATTAATTAAACCTGCAACCATCCCGCATGACCAGGCACCCGCATCAACTGTGCCTTCCATCATGACTTGCGGATAAACGCCTACTACTTCGTCGGCAATATCTTCAAATTTAAGATCAGCACCTAGCTTCGCTTCGGTTTCTAAGATCTTTTCTACCGCTGGATTTACGAGCACACGCTCTGTATTCCTGAGCGAGCGCATGACCAATCGCGTATCAAGCTCTGTCGCAGCAACAATCGCTTGCTTAACATTCTCATGCACCGGTGCTTCTTTTGTTGCAATAAAACGTGTGCCCATGTTCATGCCCTCAGCACCCATAGCCAATGATGCAACCAAAGAGCGTGCGTCGGCCATTCCGCCGGAAGACAGGAATGGGATTTCGAGTTCATCGTGCGCTCTAGGCAACAGAATCATATTCGGGATGTCATCTTCCCCTGGGTGACCGCCACACTCGAAACCATCGACCGATACAGCATCACAACCAATAGACTGAGCTTTTAAAGCATGACGCACTGAGGTGCATTTATGTACGACTTTGATACCCGCATCTTTTAGCATCGGCATGTACTGAGCGGGGCTACGTCCAGCTGTTTCAACGACTTTAACGCCGCCCTTAATGATCGCATCAATATAACCCGGATAATCTGGTGAGCTAACCGTAGGCAAAAAGGTTAAGTTAACTGCGAATGGTTTGTCTGTTAGGTCATTACACTTTGCGATTTCGTTCGCTAAATCGGCAGCAGAGCGTTGTGTTAAACCCGTGATAGTTCCAAGGCCACCGGCGTTAGATACAGCCGCTGCTAACTCTGCAAAACCGACGTAATGCATGCCGCCCTGCATAATCGGATGTTCAACACCGAGCAATTCTGTAATTTTCGTTTTCATATTCATTCTCTATACGCAACGCACAAGGCGTCGCTAACTAGTGGAAGCGTTCGACCATATACAAGGCCAACTCGCGAAACATAGTCAATGCTGTATGCATCGACTACTTGTTGAATTCTGGTTTACGTCCATTTGCAAAGGCATCAACGCCCTCCCTGCCGTCAGGCGAAGCAGAGTTAGATGCTAGCGCTAAACCTTCTAGATGCATTTGGGACTCGAGCGTTTCGTTATACGTATTACGAAGCAAGCGTTTCGCATCACCCAAGGCTTTACTCGGACCACGCGCTAATTTATCCGCTAGCGACGTAAGTGCTGGCTCGAACTCATCCGATGTCACAACTGTTGTAATCATTCCCCAATCTAATGCTTCTTGCGCGCCCAGCACACGATTCGTAAGAATTAACTCGCGCGCTCGTTTATCTCCGATTAAGCGCGGAAGCGTATAAGTCAGACCACCGTCTGGGCTAAAACCAATACCTACATATGAGGTAGCGAACTTTGCTTTGTCTACCGAAATGATGACATCGCCAAGAAGAGCTAAACTCAAACCGATCCCTGCTGCGGTGCCATTAACACCCACCACAACAGGTTTCTCCATGCGTGCCAACATTGAATAGGCCGAATGCAGAGTGTCTGCAAGCTCTTTAATAGCTTTGTCGATCGAGCTTGAATTGTCTTGCATGTACTTTAGATCACCACCGCCCGAAAACAGCTTTCCCGAACCAGTTATCACAACAACGCGCACGGACTCAGCATACATACAATCTCGAACAACACTCTCAAACTCTTTCGCCAGCTCAAGATTAAAGGTATTTCCAGCATCGGGCCTTTGAAGACAAATTGTCGCGACAGCGCCACTAACGGTAAAGCTCAGGTTTTGATACGTCATAGGATTCTCATATTTATTGTTTTAACAAGGCAATAATTGACCTTAGTGACCTCATTCAAACACATTATTGGCTGCCTTTGCATGTTCTAACATCGCGCTGCAGCAGTGATAGTAGGCCATGCCGTAATGGGTCAACTTAAGAGGTCTTCTGATGCGCTCCACGAGCTTTACGCCCGTATATGCCTCAAGCGCTTTAATGCGCCTGTGATAGGTTGATGAGGAGATACCAGTAAGCTTCGATGCTCGAGGTATTCCGCCATATTCAACGAGACATGCAGACGCAGCCTTATGGTTAAGCAACAAGGAGATCGACGCGTAATCATTGATGTTTTTCATCTCATAATCTTAAGTCGATACAATCTCATCAAGGTATTGAAAAAGTTTACGCGCCCCTCTCAATCGCGTTCATACAACGCAGGCTTATTCATTTTATTGTCATACCCGAGCAAGTTTTTTCAGAAACACTGTCATGTAAACGTTTATATGATGTCATCATAAAAACATCAATACCCAAACTTTATGACCACGCCACAACACCATTACAAAGGCCGATTTCGAAATAACACCATTACAAGAAATCTGCATACCAAGCTCAGCAATATTATTAGATGGAAATTACACGCGCCCAAAGTCATACCAAAACAATTACCGATTGTATCAGTTGATGACATTAAGAACCGCGGTGAAGGAACCACATGGATTGGGCATGCCACTTTCTGATCAGTATTAATGGCAAGCATATTCTGACCGACCCAGTATTCTCTGATCGCGCATCCCCTTCCCAAGTCGTCGGTCCAAAACGCGCGACACCACCAGCATGTGCTATTAAAGATTTACCTCCAATCGACTACGTTGTTCTCTCGCATGATCACTACGACCATCTTGATGAAAACTCAGTACTTGAGCTCAACGAACACTTCAAACCACAGTTCATCCTCCCGCTTAAATGTGGGGTTTGGTTCGACAAACGCGGCATCCACAATTGGGTTGAATTAGATTAGTGGCAATCTACCAAAATATGGGATATTGAATTTCATTGTGTACCGACACAACACTTTAGTGGACGAGGATTAAAGCCTAACCCTACCCTCTGGGCGGGCTGGGTTATTGAATCTAACCCACTATCTAATGAAACTCCTCATAAAATTTTCTTCGCCGGAGATACGGGATATTCCAAAGACTTTAAAGATATAGGTAATGAGCATGGTCCTATTGATCTCGCGCTCACTCCTATTGGCGCATACGAACCCCGATGGTTTATGAAGGAAGTGCACGTTAATCCTGAAGAAGCCGTTCGTATTCATTTAGACGTTAAGTCTAAACAATCTATTAGCATGCATTGGGGGAGTTTTATTCTTACTGATAAGCCAATGAATTAGCCACCGATCCAACTTACGAAGGCCCTCAACAAACACAAGGTTGATCATGATGTATTTGTGACAATACAACATGGCTCTCATCATCCTCTCTAGCCCATCATCTGATACCAAACATAGGAAATCTAATGCCAAGCACATTCAACCTTGAAGAACTCATCGAACGCTTTAATGACGATTTTTCTAGCCAACGCCTTGACCAAGTAATGAGTTACTTCGCTGAACAGTCAGAATTTAAAGATCTCAACGGAAAAACAGCAAAGGGAAAGAACGCTATTACAAAAGCTTTTCAACGTCTTTTTGATGGCGCTTATGGCAAGGTCACATTTATTCCAAAAAACATGATTGTCGACCAGGAAAAACGACAGGCCAGTTTTGTGTGGGCATGCCAGCATGAAATGCTTTCTAGTGCGAGTCTCAACCTTCCCAATAAATTCTTGTTCAAAGCGCTTAAAATGCGCAACGGAAGTCCCTTTTTCTGGCATGGCGTTGATTACTTCATCTTTGATGAGGAACTTAAAATCATAAGTAAACAGACCCACGGCAAAGCGGCTTTCCCGCAGTTTATAAAAGGGCACTTCTCAAATAAATAATGCTACGAGCGCTAAAAATCTTCTTTTTGGTAGCACTACATGGCAGATATTGACGATCTTATGGCGTGACATACTGTTCTAAATTGTCTGATTAAGACATGTAATAGACACTCCAAACGAAGCACCAAAAAAGAATAGTAATGGAGCTAATATGTCAGACGACTTAACCCAACTCAACAAAGAAGCTATCGCGTCAGCTCAAAAATACATGGGCAAAATAAGCTGGCTTACCGTCATATATACTTTTAGCGTTGTGATCGGAACAATTGCGTTTCTCTACTTCTATTCGCAAGGTGATATTCCTCTTATTCCTGCGGTCGTTGGTCTAGCAGCTTTGACTTATTTTTCTTATAGCGCACTGCACGAAGCGGCGCATGGGAACATTAACGGGAATAACAAAAAGCTTCAGTGGCTCAATGATCTATGCGGTTACCTCGCCGCACCACTTATTTCAGTGCCATACGCGTCGCACAGATATGAGCACATGACTCATCATCGACATACTAACCAAGCTGACAAGGACCCTGACTTT